>CAZGAM010000044.1:0-13854 GCA_964523685.1 uncultured Oscillospiraceae bacterium
CCACCTACACCGTCACTTTTGACGGCAATGGCTCGGATGGCGGTTCTATGGATCCCATCACCGTGCCTGAAAATGGGACACTACCTCTTCCCGCCAATGAATTCACCCGGACAGGTTACACATACACTGGATGGATCATCCATGATGTGTTATACCAGCCGGGACAAGCTATCACCATCAGCGAAGACACCACAGTTCTCGCCCAGTGGGAGGGAGTCCCTTTTCCAAATAACGATTCTAACCCAAGTCCCTTGGTTTTGGACCCAGGCCTTGTCGAACCGGAAGAGCAGAACTGGACAATTGGAGGCCAAGAGAACTGGAGCATCCACTTTAATAATGCCAAAGTAGAGTCGGTGACTGTCTCTGATAATACGGCAGCAGCGGCAGTACCTATCACCAAAGATACCGATTATGTGGTGGCTGATTATAATGGCGGCACCGGCTCAGCCGTTGGATTTTCGCCCAGTTTTCTTAACAGCCTGTCAGGAAACAGTTACACTGTTGCTTTCACTTTTACCGCATCTGAAGACGGTCCCTTTGCTCCAGCCAGTATTCAGCTGCATGTCAAGCCCATAGAAGTTCTGGATGCCGGTCTCCTGAATGGCACTGAAAGCCGTACTTGGAAAATAGGTGGCAGTGATATCTTAAGTTTCACCTTTACGAATGCTAAGACAGCGGCTATTACCATAACTTCCTCAGGTGACAGTGCCAGCCAGAGTGAGCAGAGCAGCCCCTCGGTTTCCGCTGTGAAACAACTTGTAAAGAAAACGGATTATACCACCGCAGATTACAATACCTCTGGTGAGTCAGTAACCTTCGCCGCCTCTGTTTTGAATACACTTACTGGCGACAAGAGCTACGATATTCATTTTACTTTCCTCAACAGTGCGGCAGGCTCTTCCTACCAGCCTATCACCGTTCCGCTCCTTGTCAAGCCAGCAGATCCTGTTCCCACCGTCACAATTCTTCCAACGGAGGCTCCCTCTGCACCCGCCAACACACCAGATCCCATCCGAAGGGAGACATGGTCAGACCGCAGCCAGGGGCTTGCCCTCACTTTTGATGGAAGGACACCAAACGGCCTGCAAATTAAAATGAGCGATGGCTGGACCAGCTGCACAAACGGCAAAGACTTTACGGTAAATGGAAGCACCATTGTTCTTCAACCTGCTTTAGTGAATGGCGGCAGCCGCTGGAGACCGTGGGGTGCTGGTGGACCCTACCGGTTGCGAGTCATTTTCGCCAGCGGGGACCCTGCGGAACTGCAATTAACGCTCAGTGGTGACATACCCACTGCAGTTCCTACCGCTGCTTCGACTCCTGTACCCAGTCCTGCTTCCCCGGCAACTGGTGATCCTGCGCCGGTAGGATTTTATGGGACCATGTTTGTGGTCTTGACGGTATTTCTGGTCCTCGCCTGCTCCCTGTGCCGGAAAAAGAGTACCAAAAGCAAGTACACCAGGTAAACTTACGGATTTAGCCATAATGTGAATGTGAGATGAATTTTGTATAATTTTATTGGGTAGGAGGCTGGCCGTTAGTTGGTCAGCCTCCTACCCAATTGATGCCGCCCCTTTCACGGGGTGGGTAACTATCAGCCGCTTGTTCGTGTCTCTTTCTCAGGACGCAAACTGGCTTATCCCTGCTCCAGTCACTGCCAAGCTGCTGATTTCGTTCTCAAAAAAATAGAATAAAGGAAGATACCGCTCTATGATGTCAACTGAGAACTTCATGCATACAACAAACCACACCCCACTGCCATCGCCTGATACCATCCCTTATTTTGATGGCCACTGTGACACGATAAGTCAATGTGTCTGCCAGGGCATCTCTCTTCGTAAAAACACCGGTCATCTGGACCTGATTCGCTTGAGCCGCTTTCAGAAATCCGCACAGGTGTTTGCCTTGTTTGCAGACAGTGCCAAGTTCCCTGATGATTCGCTATGGGATCAATGCCGCAGACAGCAGCAAATCTTCCAGCAGTCTCTCAAAGCCAATGAGGATCTTATCCGTCTTTGCCGTGATCGGTCCGACCTGGAGAAGGCAGCCAAAGAAGGAAAGACGGCGGCTCTTTTATCCATAGAAGGTGGAGAACTTTTGGCCTGCGACCCGGAAAAGCTCTCTGATGCCGCTGCCTGGGGTGTGAAAATGGTAAACGTCACATGGAATCACGCCAATGCCCTGTCCGGAAGCAATATCGACCGCCCCGACAAGGGCCTTACCTCCCTTGGCAGGGAGTTTGCCCGCGAAGCGGTGCAATGCGGCATCCGCGTAGACGTCTCCCACCTGTCAGATCCCGGATTTTGGGACTTGGTCGAAATGGGCGTACCCGTCATTGCAAGCCACTCCAACTCCCGCGTGCAATGTCCCCATTCCCGCAATCTAACCGACGATATGTTCAAAGCCATACGGGACACCGGAGGCGCTGCAGGTCTGACCATGCATACGGAATTCATCGGCGGAGGCTGCGCCCTCGAGGACATCGTCCGCCATGTCGATCATTTCATGGACCTGGAAGGAGAAAATACCCTGGCTCTTGGAGGCGACTGGGATGGCTGCGATCTACCCCATGAATGGCATGGTATAGAAGATATCCCCCGGCTATGGCTTGCTCTTTCCCGCCGGGGATATTCTCCGCAAATACTGGAAAAAATCTTCTTCAAAAATTGGGTCCGCATTCTTTTTCCCTAAGTTTTCTAAGGGGCAGGAGGAGAATTCTGGGGCCTTGGCATTAGGTGAATCGTTTTCTTCGGGGCTTCCTAATTCAAAACGGGGCCTGTCAAGTTCTATAAGGAAGGCCAAATTTTTGGTATGCCGCCGGCATTTCCTCTTCAGACAGCCTCTTGGCTGTCACCTTATCGCCTTCGAATTCCTTATAGAGATGTCCATCGAGAGTAATCCTGCCCGATGCCGTTTTCAGAGAAAACATTTCCTGCGCAGTGAAAGGAGAATCTGGGTGCCGCTCACAGTAGAACATGGGCGCCACAAAATCAACGGGAAGCTGCTCTTCCAGTGTAAAGGAATAAAAAGGCTTCCATTGTCCCTGATGCAGGTCTGTCAGAACCCATCCGAGAAAATCGTCCTTTTCCAGACGGTAACTCTCGTTCTGCTGCGTTTGTACTTCCTTCCAGCTCATACGAAGGGGCCAGCGGGGACAAACCTCTCCTATCCCCACATCGCACAGCCAGTCGCCTTCCCTGTCTGTATGGACAATCATGACTCTGTGGCGCCGCATGGGAATGCTGCTCTCCCCACGCAGGTACCGGGCTGCATACTCGGTCACCCTGTATCCCAGCTGCCGCAGCAGCCAGGCAAACAACCCGTTCAGTTCAAAGCAGAAACCGCCTTTCCCCTGAACCACAATTTTTTCAAACAGATCGTCTATTTCCAAAGAAAGGGGCACACCCCGCAGAATATCCAAATTTTCGTAAGGAACGGTCGTACAGTGTGCATACTGCAATTTCTTCAGCAGCTCCGCATTCGGTACGATCTTTTCCGGCATTTCCAGGCCGATGCGGGCCAAATACTGTTCTACTTTCTCCATGGAGCTGAAACCTCTTCCAAAATATCCATAACGGTAAGAATCTGCTGGCGAGTCACCCAGGGCGTTGGCTGTCCTCCGGCCCGAATGCAGTCCAAAAAGTGCTTCAGCTCGGTATAAAACCACCCGCAGGGCGGAACATTGATTCCCGTAGAGACCACCACTTCGTCTTTGGTGTCAAACACTCTGGGCTCTGCCCCAAACTGATAGGCAGTCAAACTGCTGCCGTCTTGAATCAGCATGCCGTTTTCGAAATATACCCTCCAGCGTGCCGTCCAGGGAATATCGGCATGAAACCAGGCGGCTTCCGCGTTGACATGGAAATCTCCGTAATTGTAATCCACCCGAATCTGCTCCGGGTATGTTTTATTAGAACCTTGACAGGAGGTAAGCCGGAAATTTTGTGGCTTGCCAAATACCGATACCATCACATCTAAATCATGGATATGCAGATCATACGGGAGCAGTCCTGACTTGCGCACATCGAAAAGCCAGCCGTCCTGGGCCCATTGGGGACAGGCGGAAAGCCGCTCAAAGCAGGCATCCAGGGGCTTTCCGTATTCCCCGCCGGCGACGACCTCCCGCAGCGCGCGCACTTCCTTGGTAAACTGCAGCACCTGTGCAATATACAGCCCCCGTCCCCGGTTCTGGGCTTCATCCAGCATTTCCCTGGCATCTGCTGTCGACAGGGCAATCGGTTTTTCGCATATAACATGACACCCGCAGCCAAGCGCTTCCAGCACCAAATTGTGGTGCGTATACGTAGGCGTGCAGATATCAACCACATCCAGATCGCAGGTCTCTGCCATGGCGCGAATCGTATCAAAGCAGGGCACATCCCACTGCCGCGCTGCGGCTTTTCCTCTCTCTGACGTGCCGCAGACCGCTGCCACCCGGCAGTTTGGAATCATTTGATAGTTGGCGTAATGGACTTTTCCCATACCGCCCACGCCCACCAGACCAATTTTCAGTTCTTTTTCCATCACAAATCAAACCCCTGCTCCCGCAGATACTCCGCGGAATCCATCACCGCCTGGTTGACCTCAGCCAGATCCCGGGGTCCTGCCTGTGTAAATTCAATTTCTATCGAATACGGACTACGATTATCCGCCTTATCCATCATGCGGAACAATTCCGGAAACGGAATCGTTCCCTTGCCCAGAGCCGGGAAATTCCATTCTTTCATGGCGCCGGCTTTGTCCTTCAGGTGCACGTACCCGATTTTGTCCAGACATCCGGCAAAATCCGCCGGTACATCTGCCTCTCCGTAGAATATGGCGTTGGCCGTGTCGTAGTTAATTCTGACCCTCTCTGAACCGACAAGATCCACGATATCCCCAATGACGGCACCCGTGCCATGGTCGCCGTGAACCTCCAGCACCAGGGTCATATTGTATCGGTCCAAATAGGGCACAAGGGCACGGATATGTTCTGCCACTACCTGGTTGGAAGCCACTGCCTGATCCTTCAGATGGGCCTCTCCTATGGAGGAGACGATATAATCACTGCCGAAAAAATGAGCCAAACGGATATTATTCACGAAATCGCCCAGGCGGCTGGTATCCATAAGATTGGTGTGTCCGCTCAGGGCAAAGGGGATCAGCAGGTTCTGTTCCAGAAGATCCTGCACATGGAGCAGGCGGTCAAAGCGCTGATCCGGGAAAACGTGTTCCGTCCACCCTTTGGTGGCCGTCAGTTCAATATAATGAAAACCGGCCGCCCGGATTCCCTCCACCGCCTCCTCCAGAGAATAACCATGGTAACAATTCGAGTTTACGGCAAGAATTCTTTTTTTCATAGTCTGTGCGGCAGCCTGTCCTCCTGCGGGAGAACCTGCCGCGCTCCTTTCTATTGAATGACGGGCAGAGACCGGTCGCTGGGTCTCTGCCCTTGCTTTCTTCTTTTTTCTTCAGGGACTGCTTCCTGATCCGCTCCCGAGTCATCAGATCAGGAAATTATCCAGGTATCTCTTGGAAAGACGGATGGAACGGAGGATATCTTCCCGGCTCCCCTCAAAAGCCTTGTCCTCCACCTCCAGCACGGCGCAGCCATCATAATGCACATCGTGCAGGGCCGAAATAAAAGCGCCCCAGTCCACATCGCCCATCCCGGGGATCTTCGGACTCATATACTCCAGAGGATAGGCAAGCACCCCGCACTCCGCCCGTTTCTCCGGATAAAGTTTGATATCCTTGAAGTGGATATGGAACAGCCGGTCACGGAACTCATAGACCGTTTTCAGATAATCCAGTCCCTGCCATACATAGTGGCTGGGATCAAAATTCAACCCGAAATTGGGAGAGGGGATCAATTCAAACAGCTTCCGGTAAATCACCGGTGTGCACATCAGATTCTGTCCTCCCGGCCACTGATCCGGGCCAAAGAGCATGGGGCAGTTCTCAATGGCTACTTTTACCTTTTCCTTTTCCGCCAAGGCGATGATCGGGGGCCAGATCTTTTGAAACAGCTCTATATTTTCTTCTACGGTTTTGCTCTGGTCCCGCCCAATAAACGTGCTCACCATGCCCACACCCAGTTTGGCGCTGGCCCTGATCAGGTTCTCCAGATGGGCAATGGCAGCATCTCTCTTCGCCGGGTCCGGATCCATGGTATTGGGATAAAACGCAAGAGAAGAAATGATCAGACCCTTCTCTGCCATCAGATCCGTTACATGGCGAGCATAGGCATCGTCTTCCAGCACTCTCTCTGCATCAATATGGCTGACGCCGGCATAGCGGCGCTCTGCTTTTCCCGCCGGCCAGCACGCCACTTCCAGGCATTGAAACCCCATATCTGCGGCAATGTCTGCGCTTTCTTCCAGGCTCCAGCCGTCCAAAATGGCGGTGAGAAGTCCGAATTTTATCATGACCGCACCATCCTCCTATCTGTTTTCCGGTATCTCCACCGTCTGTCCCGTCTGGGAAGAACGGATGGAGGCGAATACCGCCCGCATGGCGCTGATCGCCGAAGCGCCATCCATCTCCGGTGCTCTGTTCTTTTCCAGACAGTCGATCCACAGGTCAATGACACCGGATGCTGTCTGATCGTCGTTGGTCTGAATCTTCTCCCCGTCGTAGAGCCGGGTGCTTCCGTCTGCCAGGCGGACAACCAGAGCATGGGCGGGATCGTCATAAATGCGCATAATCCCCTTGGTTCCATAGAGAACGGTGGAATTGTCCTCCGCCCCGTAAAATGTCCAGCTGGCAGTCATGGTTCCCACTGCGCCGCCGGACAGTTCATAGATGCACCAGGCATTGTCGTCGACGCCAATTAGATTTCCATCTTCACCCCGTTTGTCCAGTGTCGCCAGTCGTGCGGTCGTCCGCACTACCCTCTGCCCTGTCAGGTACTGAATAAGGTCCGTCTTGTGTACTCCCAGATCGGCCATGGCTCCCATTGCCGCTTTGTCTTTATCGAAAAACCACACATTCTTCCCCGGGCTGATGGACCAGCTCTCCGGTCCTCCGTGGCCGAAGGCAGTACGGAAGGTGAGCACTTTTCCTATGAGTCCCTGTTCCAGCAGCTTTTTGGCCTCGACATGGGCTTTCGCCAGCCTCTGATTGTGCGCAATCATGAGAAACTTTCCGCTCTCTTCAGCCGCTGCCAGCATGGCCTCACACTCCTCCAGTGTAACCGCCATGGGCTTTTCGCACAGGACATGCTTCCCCGCCTTCAGGGCCCGGATCGCCAGATCCGCATGGGCATAATTTGGTGCGCAGATGCTCACCGCATCAATGTCCCTGTCCGCCAGGAGCTCTTCCGCCGTGTCGTACACTCTGCCTCCATATTGGTCCGCCTGCTGCTGAGCACGGGCCCGGTTGGGACTGAAATAACCGGCCAGAACCGCGGAGGGATTCGCCGCATACTCCGGAATGTGCCGTACTTGGGCTATCTTGCCGCAGCCCAATATTCCTACTTTGATCATTTGCTCTCCTTCCGCCGCCGATCAGCTGTTGGTATCCTTCTTCTGCAGCAGCACCGCAAAGATGATAATCGCACCTTTCACCGCATCACACAGGAAGGTGGGCACGCCTACGGTGTTCAGAATATTGTTCATGACACTGATAATGAGCATACCCAGGAACGCGCCGACCAGACTTCCTTTTCCTCCGGACATTGCCGTGCCACCCACAATCACCGCTGCAATGGCATCCATCTCGTACCCGGAGCCTGCGTTGGCAAAATCCATCGATCCAATGCGGGCAATATAAATCACCGCAGCGATCGCCACCATCACGCCGCCCAGTGCGTAAATACGGCACTTCACCCGGCTCACGTTGATCCCGCTGAGACGGGCAGCCCGCTCGTTGGAGCCAATCGCGATGGTGTGCCGGCCGAAGGCCGTCTTCCGGAAGATAATGTGCATGACCACCACAATGACCACCCAGTACAGAATGGGGAGCACCACCTGTCCCCCGATTTTGAAGGACGCCAGGAGTTTGAAGCCGGATGGGACCGAGGGATTAAACTGTTTCGTCAGCTGCTGCGTTACCGAGCGAAAGATTTTCATGGTGCCAAGCGTGGCAATAAACGGCGGGAGTTTGCCATAGGACACCAGCGCCCCGTTTACGGAGCCAAAGCAGTATCCCAGCACCACAATGACCGCAATAGCCAGGATATACGCAGGCGCACCGGTCAGGCCGATCGCCGCCAGCGGTCCATTGGCTTCATCCAGCAGATACATGAGCACGGCTCCCAAGGCGCAGAGCATGGAACCAACCGACAGGTCAATGCCCCCGGAGATGATGATAAAACACATGCCCAGGGCGATAATGCCGGCATAGACGTTGTTGCGCATGATATTCAGCCAGGCCATGCCCATTTTCCCAAACATGCCCCCAAAAGATCCCGCGTTGATCCACATGACAATGCACTGGATAAACAGCATCACTACCAGCGCAAACACGGTGGAAAACATCGCATTATGGGACCATTTTTCCCGGAACCAGGCCAGCGCACCCTTTTGTTTCTTATTTTCCATCCTTTTCCCTCCCCGCTGTTTCGCTGTTTCCTCCAGTGGCCAGATACATAATATTGTGTTCGTTCATTTCTCCACCTTCCACCCAGCCGGTGATCCGGCCGTGGAAAAGCACCAGTGCCCTGTCGCAGACCCGCATAATCTCCTGCGCTTCCGAGCTGAGAACCACCACCGCGGCACCGGCATCCGCCAGGCGGCGGACAATGGCATAGATCTCCTCTTTCGCACCCACGTCTACGCCCTGCGTAGGGTTGTCCAGAATGAGCACCTTCGGCTGACCCATCAGCCACTTGGCCAGCACCACTTTCTGCTGGTTGCCTCCGGAGAGACTGGTGATCAGATCCATACAGTCTTCCATTTTAATACGCAGGCTCTCCACCTGCTGGTCAAACAGCTTTTTCTGCCGCTCTACATCGATAAACGGCCCTTTTTTCAGTTTGGAAAGCTGCACAATAGAGCCGTTGTCCAAAATGGTCATATCCTTGAGGATGGCGTTTTCCTTCCTGTTCCGGGGCAGATAGGCAATGCCCAGATTCAGTGCCTGGTGGGTAGCCTTGATATGGACCGGTTTCCCTTCCAGGAGAATTTTTCCCGTGTAATGACCATCCCCTGCGCCAAAAACAGTCTGAAACAGCTCGCTTCGTCCGTCTCCCAGCAGTCCTGTCACTCCAAGAACTTCTCCCCTGTGTACAGCCAGGGAGATATCGTGGAAATGGTGCCCGTCAGACAGGTCCTCCAGCGCGAGCACCTCCTCCCCCTTCCGGGAGGCATGCCTCGTTCCCTCGCTTCGGATCTCGTGGCCCACCATGCAGGCGGCAAGCTTCCGGGTATCCGTCTCGGCTACTTTCCCCTGCGCCACCATACTGCCATCCCGCAGAACCGTGTAGCGGTCACAGATCTCCATGACCTCCCCCAGTTTGTGAGAGATAAATACGATGCCCACGCCCTGCTGTTTCAGGGTTCGCATCATGGCAAACACCCGCTGGATTTCAGGCTCCGTCAGGGATGTCGTGGGCTCATCCATGATAATCACAGAGGCATTCTGGAGCAGTGCCCGGCTGATCTCCACAATTTGCTTGTAAGAGGCATCCAGGTCCCTCACCATCGTTTTGGGGTCCAAATCAATGTTCATCCGCTGAAACAGTTCGGCTGTTTTCGCCTGCATGGCGGAGGCATCCAGAAACAGACCCTTTTTGGGCAGATGGGTAATGAACATATTTTCATAAATTGTCAGATCATTAATCAGGTTCAGCTCCTGGTGGATGAATCCAATGCCTGCATCCAGGGACTGCACAGGGGAGGAAAACGTGACTGGTTTTCCATCCAGGTGTATACTGCCGCTGTCCGGCGGGAGCACCCCGCCCAATATATTCATCAGCGTGGATTTGCCGGCGCCGTTTTCTCCCAGCAGAGCACAAATTTCGCCGGTGGACAGGGAAAAATCCACATCCTGCAGTACGTTGTTGGCACCGAAGGATTTGCTGATCTTTTCCATGAATAGGTTCATCTTGTCCGCGGCACGCAGACCCGGTTTTCTCCGGCTAAAGCCATGGCCGCTCCCCTTTCTTAGAACTCGCAACAGCGGGCTATGGCTACCAAAGCCATAGCCCGCTGTTTCCTATTTCCTTCGGTTTCCTTAGTACACTGTGTTTTCAGGATCCAGATAGTCTTCCACATTGTCCGCCGAAACGATGGTTGTGGGGATCACCACGACAGGCTCTACCTCTTCTCCGTTGAGAAGGTCAATCGCCGTCTGAATGGCATCCTCTACCATCTGGGGACTATACAGCGCAGACGCCAGGCCCAGGTCCGCATACTCCTCGTCCGCTATCATGTTGAAGTATTCCTGGCATCCGCCGCCGCCGGTGATCGCCTTGATGTCGGTACGGCCGGCATCCGTGATCGCGCTGATCGCGCCCATGGATGTCTCATCGTCCATGGAGTACACGGCGTCAATCTGCTCATGACTTTCCAGAACATCCGCCATGCCCGCCAGACCCTTGTCCCGGGCGAAGCTTTCCAGCGTTACTTCAAAAATATTGGACTGATCATAGCCGATTTCGTCCAGATAATCATAGAAGCCCTGTTTGCGCAGCTCGCATATAGATCCGGAGGAGGGAACGTCCATAACGGCGATAGAGGCTGCCTCCCCCACTTTGTCCGTGATGTACTTGCCGCACTGGTAGCCCATATCATAGTTGTCGCCTGTTACCTTGTAGATGCCCTCGCAGTCTACATCCACGTCAAAGTTTACCACGGGAATGCCGGAATCAATAATATCCTGCATAGCCGTCTCCATGCCTGTCCACTGCGGCCAGGAGATGATCACTGTAGCACCCCATCCTACCAGATCATCCAGCGCCGTTGTCATTTCCGCCGCATCGGAAGAGGTGGTAATCATGTATTCCAGGTCATTTTCCTTGCAGTATTTTTCCGCATAATAGGCCACACCGGCGACCCAGCCATGCGTTACATCAGGAGCAGCAATACCCACTTTAATCTCCGGGCTCTCCTCGGCTTCCTCCGCGAAGGCAGCAGCACTCAGAGAAAACACCATCAAAAGTGCGAGAAGAACCGAAAGCAGTTTCTTCATATCGTTCTTTCCTCCTAAGAATAGAGAAGTGTATAGTAATTGACCAGGTTCCTCCCTGCCGCGATCTTCCCGCTGCAGAGTCTCTGTCTCCGGTCAAAAGACAGCCAAAAGATGGGTGAAAAGCACAACAAGCTGCGAAGAACATGCCGGAAAATTCACTATTTTTCACAACTGACATCAGTATAGCACAGTGCAAAGTACCTGTCAAGCCATACCCAAACACGGCCAGGGTTCTTTCACGAAGAAAATCAGGGATGGGAGAATCCCCGGGGGTAGCCAAAGCCCCCTTATTCCAGGTGTGGAGGGCGCTCAGATGGCTCATCAGCAGGTTCTAGAGAACGAAAAAGAGCTTCCACCGAAGTGAAAGCCCCAAAAAGAGTATAATGCTCCGACCTCTCTGAAAGGAATTTTTTGAAATCCTACATAGGGAGAGTGGAGCAAACAGTATGAAGTTATGATCCTGCTTAGGCGGCTAAGGGTTTGATCTCGCTAAATACATAGGTCTTGAGCATATTCGGATTGTCATCAAAGCGATCCATCATATCCCGTATTCCGCACTTGGGTTCTGTTTGGATGATAGCAAGACGGAGTATGTTGTAGGCGAACTTCCGGATAAGGGCCAAGTTTGTTTTTGCTCTTCTTGGCGGGTGATCTGTCTTCATTGAACACCACGTCAAGCTCATAGTGGAGGCTATTTTCGATTGCCCAGTGACGACGCTTGATCTCCGCGAGTTTTATGGCATCCATCTCCTGATTGGACATATTAGAAATCAGTCCTATACGCTGGACATCGTCGTTCGCGCCGTCGCCGCTTTTTGTTGATTTGAAGTTTATTTGGAGCTAAAAAGAGGTTTTTTGCAAATTATTTTCCACATTTGATCGATAATATGCAAATACTATTGCAAATTATTTTGTACTATTTCTTCCTGTATTATACTTTCATTTGATCAGGTCATTTGTCATCTCTTAGAAATCATATGACACCCCGATCCATCGCTATCATGATAAGCCTTGGAAGCTGCTTCAGCTTGTAAGACGAGAACATGGCGCTAAACTCTTATTGAAACATTTACGGCCTGTCCTAAATGTAAGAATTTGAGCATACAAATGCTTTCAAATCAGCGGATCCAAATAAATTGCGAAAAAAAGTGGCAAATAAAATGCGAATCAACAACATTGGGCGGAGTAGCTACAGACAAAATCTTCTTCGACTTTGGGAGTGAAGTCCAACGTGAGATAGCTCTCCGGGGAGCGCTTCACAATAATGGTTTTCAGAAGATCCTCTGATTCGACTTTGTTATTCTTTTTCCAGGACTCTGGACAAAGCACGAGCATTGCCTGTGTGTAGCCGAATTCCTTGACTACGCAGCCCTGAACATTAACTTTCTGGCGATTTGTTTTATCAAGTCCATTTGGTGTGATGACCCCAACATAGGTATAGTCCGGCTGTGGATTCTTCTTGCCTTGCACACGCTTGGAGGTCCTTTCGTACAAATAGTAATTGTTTCCGACCTTCTTGATGGCATGACGGGAGCTCCGAAATTGCTCAACCCAGTCCGGATAAATGGTTTTTCTCATAAACAGACTCCTCGCAATGCGGCAAAATTGGGAGCAAAGTACACGATACTAACCCTCCGGGGATGTTTCAACGGATGGCGTGTTGCTGTTAGACAGCATACCCTGGTTGTCATTTTGAGGTTCTTCTGATGGATAGGTCCTGGTTCGCTTCCACCTGCTACTGGATTCAATCCTGTCCATATCTATTCCCAGGTGGTGGAGACCCTTAGACAATTGGGTCAGTATATTGTCTATGTGTTCAACATGCTCAGCTATGTTCGCTAAATCGTGATCTTGATAAAATCGTATGGGCGTAGCAACTGGGTTGGCAGTTGGGGTGGAAACGGCGTCCTGAGGTTGTTCGGGTTGTTCATTCTGAGGCTCCTTTGGTTTGGGGGACGCTTGCCTTGGACGACCACGCTTGCCGTTGGGCACAATTTCCCCTGTTTCCGGGTCAACATGGCCAATACACTTTTGCTTGGGCACCTTCTTTTGTCTTGCTTCATCCCACACATAGGTAACATCATAGACATAATGGGTATCTGTATACTTGTTATAGGATACGCGAATAGGCATAACGGACCTCACCACAATCTTTTTTATTTATATTACCACGTTTGAATAACGGCTGTCAATCATTTCTTACAAAATTAGCGAAATAATTTTACCAACATAAAGATCTATTACTAATAATTACGTTGTTCGCTAGATTTTCACGCTAAATTACATAATTAGCATTGAGTTAACTAAAAAACATTAGTTTTTTGGCTGTTTAACGTCATTAGCAGCTTCCTTTCGCCTGCGCTGTTGGCCAATATAGAAATTGTCTTCAGGACATGTTCTCCTACCACGACAGCTCCACTCGCCTTGTTGTCTCGGTGGAACCCGAAGTCCAAAGTCATAGAGGGCAGTACAGTGCAAAAAACCAGGCCCCGCAGGACCTGGTTGGAATATAACCTTTTCTGGGTTGGCACCCAAATAGCAGCACCAGCTCGGAAGAAAACCTTTGGGGTGAGAGGCTGACTTTCTTATTGATCTGGTGTTCCAACCGGTTCCAGCCTGCGTTCATCTCTTCCTATTCTAGCCGGACCTCTGTTCCGGCGTATGGGTGCTCTCTATCCGCGGGCTACAGAGTACGCGATGCTTGTATAGGATAATATCCTATACAAAAAGGTATAATATCCT
>CAZGAM010000045.1:0-13769 GCA_964523685.1 uncultured Oscillospiraceae bacterium
GGAGAGCGCAGGGCATTCCTCCCCTTGTTACAGAACAAGGGGTATCCTGCCAAAAATTTTGATGAAAGAGATTTATGAAAATCCCCTGTGCGCCCGCTACGCTTCCCCGGAGATGCAGCATGTTTTTTCTCCCGACTTTAAGTTTTCCACCTGGCGGAAACTCTGGGTCGCCCTGGCGGAGAGTGAAAAGGAACTGGGCCTGCCCATTACAGAGGAACAGATTGCGCAGATGCGGGAGCATATCTATGATATAGACTACGAAAAGGCTGCCGATTACGAAAAAAGACTGCGCCATGACGTAATGGCCCACATCCGCACCTATGGCGATGCCTGCCCCCAGGCCAAAGGTATCATCCACTGGGGAGCTACCTCCTGCTACGTTGGGGACAACACCGACATCATTCAGCTGAGGGAGGCTCTGCTCCTTATTCGGAAGAAACTGGTCAACGCCATCGCCGCGCTGGCAGACTTTGCCGAACAACACAAAAACATGCCCACCCTGGCCTACACCCATTTTCAGGCGGCTCAGCCCACCACCGTGGGCAAACGTGCCTGTCTTTGGCTGCAGGACTTCCTCATGGATCTGGATCGGCTGGAGTACGAGCTGGGGCAGCTGAAGCTGCTGGGCTGCAAGGGAACCACGGGTACCTGTGCCAGCTTTCTGGAGCTTTTTGACGGAGATGGGGACAAAGTCCTGGCCCTGGAAAAACGCATTGCGGAGAAAATGGGCTTCCGGGAATGCATGCCTGTTTCAGGGCAGACGTATTCCAGGAAAGTGGACAGCTATGTAGTGAATACGCTTTCCAACATAGCCCAGAGCATGAACAAAACCGCCACAGATCTTCGTCTGCTGGCGCACCTGAAGGAGTTTGATGAGCCCTTCGGATCGGAGCAGGTAGGCTCCTCTGCCATGGCTTATAAACGAAATCCCATGCGGTGCGAGAGGATCTGCTCTTTGAGCCGTTATGTGATCAATACCGCACGCAATACCGCAGACACCGCCTCTTCCCAGTGGCTGGAGCGCACGCTGGACGACTCCGCCAACCGGCGAATCGCTCTGCCGGAGTCTTTTCTGGCAACAGACGGGGCCCTCACCCTGGTAATTAACGTAATCCGGGGCGGACGAATCTATCCCAAGGTCATGGCCCGTCATCTGGAAGAGGAGCTGCCCTTTATTGCCACCGAGAATATACTCATGCACGCGGTCAAGGAAGGTGGAGACCGGCAGGAACTGCATGAGGCGATCCGCAGGCACTCCCAGGCGGCGGCGGAAAAAGTAAAGCTGGAGGGAGGAGCAAATGATCTTCTCGACCGGCTTCGGGCCGATCCTGCCTTTCACCTGAACGATGAAGATCTCAGGCAGGTTCTGGATGTACAAAAATTCATCGGCCTGGCCCCGGAGCAGACGGAACGCTTTCTGGCCGGATATGCGCAGCCCGTATTGGAACGGTACCGCTCGGATCTGGGTATGGAAGCTGAGACAGATGTTTGACCTGTCCCGGAAAGTATCGGGTTTTCCCCTATTGCAAGACAGAGCCTAAAAGACCAAAAAAAGGAGAATCGGTCATGATTACAGCAGTTGTTGGTGTAAACTGGGGTGATGAGGGCAAAGGCAGAATGGTGGATCTGCTCAGCAGCCAGTATGATCTCGTAGCCCGCTATCAGGGCGGAAACAACGCGGGCCACACCGTAGTCAATGAACGGGGCAAATTCATTCTGAACCTGCTCCCTTCCGGTATTTTTCACCCCCAAACTGTCAATATAATGGGTCCGGGCATGGTGGTGGATCTGGGCCACTTAGACGGAGAAATCAGCAGGCTCCGGGAAAAAGGCGTGGCGATTGGACCGGAGAACCTGAAAATCAGCGATCGGGCTACCATCTGCCTGCCCTTCCATCCCCTGCTGGACGGTCTGGAAGAAGACCGCATGGGATCGAAAAAACAGGGCTCCACCCGGCGCGGCATCGGCCCGGTCTATTCGGACAAATATATGCGCAAATCCATCCGCATGGGAGATCTGCTGTACCCCCAGGTACTCAAGGACCGGCTGGCGGATATTGTCGAGTGGAAAAACCTGACCATAGAAAAAGCCTACGGCCATGCACCCATCTCCGCCGCAGAGATGTACGACTGGGTGATGACCCATGGGGGACCTCTCATAGAACACATCTGCGACACCACAAGCTACCTCACCGAGGCGGTTGCCAGCGGGAAGAACCTCCTCCTGGAGGCACAGCTTGGCGCCCTCCGGGATCTGGATTTTGGGATTTTCCCCTACACCAGCTCTTCCTGCACCCTGGCAGCCTACGCTCCCATCGGAGCAGGCATCCCGGCCAGCCGTCTGGACAAAGTAGTCGGCATCACCAAGGCGTACTCCTCCGCCGTGGGGGGCGGGCCCTTCGTGTGCGAATTCTCCGGTCAGCAGGCCCATGACCTGCGGGAGGCCGGGGGCGAGTACGGGGCTGCGACCGGCCGTCCCAGGCGGGTCGGGGGCTTCGATGTCGTCGCCTCCCGTTACGGGGTGCATATGCAGGGCGCTACGGAGCTGGCTCTGACAAAATTGGATGTGCTGTCCGGGTTCGAGCGTATACCTGTCTGCGTCGCCTATGAATGCGAAGGCCAGCGACTGGACCAGTTCCCCCTGGAACCTGTTCTGGAGCAGTGCACGCCGGTCTACAAGTACCTGGAGGGTTTTTCCGGGGACATCACCGGCTGCCGGAAGTTTGCAGATCTTCCCAAGGCCGCCCAGGCCTATGTCCGGTACCTGGAGGAAGCGGTCAACTGCCCCTTCACCTATATTTCCGTTGGAGCGGAGCGGGGAGAATATATTTATGTAAATTGAAAAGCGTCTTCCTGGCGCTTTTCTGGAGAAGAGGAGGGAGTTTCCATGCGGGATTATCAAAAGGAATATGAAAGCCGAGTATCCTTTATCCGAGAGACCTTGGAGCAAAGCGGCCTGAGGGGAATTGTCTACGGCAACTCCGGCGGCAAAGACAGTGCCCTGGTAGGGATTTTATGCAAGGCGGCCTGCAGCAACACCGTAGGGATCCTTATGCCCTGCGCCTCTCAGCGCAACTATCAGGAGGATCTGGCAGACGGCAAAGAAGTGGCGGACCAGTACGGCATTGAGACCCGGCTGGTAGACCTGACAGCCGTGCGGGAGGCGGAGTTGTCTGCTCTTGCAGGTGCCGTGACCATGACGGACGCTGCTGTCGCCAACATTGCGCCCCGTCTTCGCATGACAACGCTGTACGCGGTAGCCGGTGCAGAAGGTCGGCTGGTAGCGGGCACAGGCAATCGAAGCGAGGGCTATATGGGCTACTTCACCAAATGGGGAGACGGGGCCTATGATCTCAATCCCATTGCCGATCTTACGGTAACAGAAATCTATGACTTCCTCGCTTTCCTGAACGCGCCCCTGAGCGTTCGGAAAAAAGCTCCCTCTGCGGGGCTTTTCGAGGGACAGACCGATGAGTCGGAGATGGGTATCTCTTATGCGGCCATCGACGGATATCTGCTGCGCGGGGAGGCTGGCGAGGAAGAGAAAGCTCTTATCGAACGCTTCCACCGCACCAGCGAACACAAGCGCCGGGCCATGATCACCTATCCGGGATGAGTACGCGGGAATTGGATGTCCGGCAGGTGGCAGACGCCGTGGCAAAGCTCTATGTGCATGCCTGCCTGCACCTGCCTGACTCGGTGAAGGAAAAACTCTACGCCTTTGGGAACCCGTATATCATCGAAAATTTCGAGACGAACGGAAATCTTCCTCTCTGCCAGGATACTGGCATGGCTGCGGTGTATCTGGAGGTCGGGCAGGACGTGCACCTGACCGGCAATCTCTCGGATGCCGTCAACGAAGGGGTACGCCGCGCCGTAAAAGACGGGTATCTCCGCTCTTCGGTGGTAGCGGACCCTTTGCGCCGAACCAACACCGGAGACAACACCCCCGCTCTCCTCCAGGAGGAGATCGTACCGGGAGATCGGATCCAGGTGACCGTGGTGCCCCGGGGATTCGGCTGTGAAAACAAAGGACGCATAGCCATGCTGGCACCGGCAGACGGGGTGGAGGGTGTTCAGTCCTTCGTGCTGGAAACCGCTGCTCTGGCGGTGCCGGATGCGTGTCCGCCGATTCTGCTTGGCGTGGGTCTGGGCGGCAGCTTTGACAGAGCGCCCGCTCTGGCGAAAAAAGCGGTGCTTCGGGAAGGGCCCAACCCGGATCCCTTTTATGCCGCTCTGGAAGCAGAGCTGTACGAAAAAACGAAAAAATACTGTCTTGCTGTCCATATACTCACCGCACCTACCCATATAGCCGGAATGCCCTGCGCCGTGTCTGTCAGCTGCCACAGCCTGCGGTGGGCCAGGACCCTGTTGTAAGGCGGAAGACCGCCTCAGCCGCCCTCGCAGAAGAGGATGCCGCTGACTCCCAGACCAGCGGAAGCGGAGTTCCGGAAAAGGTCCTCCGGCAGCCATAGTTTCTCCCTTCCCCTGGGGAATGGGAAAGCATCGACACAGACAGATCAATTCCAGAAAGGGAAAGAAATGATACCTCTTGCTGTACCTCTCACAGACAGGGCCGTCAGGCAGATCCACGCGGGAGATGCGGTGCGTCTCACCGGGGTGCTTTACACAGCCAGAGACGCCGCCCATAAGAAACTGTTCGATCTTCTCCAGTCCCATCAGCCCCTGCCTTTCGATGTGCGCGGACAGATTCTCTACTACACCGGCCCAACTCCCGCTCCTCCCGGCAGGCCCATTGGATCCTGCGGCCCCACCACCTCCTACCGCATGGACAGATATACCCCTGCTCTGATGCAGGCCGGCTTAAAGGGCGTCATTGGGAAAGGCCGGCGAAGCCAGGCTGTCTATGATGCCATCCAAGAGTATACCTGCGTCTACTTCGCAGCGGAAGGCGGCTGCGGCGCTCTGCTGGCCAACTATGTCAAAAGCTGTGAGGTAGTCGCCTTTCCGGAACTGGGAACCGAGGCTGTACACCGGCTGGAAGTGGAGAATTTTCCAGTCAGTGTCTTCTGTGACTGTACTGGCAGTATCTTTTCGCCGTATCTCTAAGTTCTCCTCTCTCCGTTTCCACAGAAGTCCCTGGACGAGAGGGCAGAGGGTGCCGGGGATCACTCTCTCCTATTCCCTTTCTGTCCCCGCTTTTTTGCGCCGCCGTCCTGTGGACGGCCCTTGTCCGATGTCCCCGCCTGGATCCTGGTTCGTCTCCGTTTCCATTTTCCCTTCTGACGCCGCCAGCCTCCCCCAGGGCCCGGTACGCTGGATCTCTCTTGGCTTCCCGCAGCAAATCTTCCCTGTGCCGTGCCGGCTGGTTTTCAGCAAAATTCTGCACAAAGAAGAATTAACCGAATTGCACAAATTCAACACTAATCATTGTGTATAAGATGTGCTATCAATGTAGGGTAGGAGGCGATGAGATGATCGTATACAAGGACATACTGCAGAAGCTGAAGGACGCTGGGTACTCCACTAAGCGCATCAGGGATGAGAAATTGATTGGTGAAGCCACCCTGCAATTGATCCGCGAGGGCAAGTCAATCACCATGACCACGCTGAACACCATCTGCCGCTTGACGGGGTGCAAGGTGGAAGACTTGATTGAATAGAAGACTTGATTGAATACAAAGAAGAGCCGCCAGTATGAACTGACGGCTTTAGCTAACATATTTCTTTAACCCACCCGCTCCACGTGGGGCGGGACTTATTGGAGTGTCCAACGTGCCACGCTAAATATTTTTGCCTGCCCGCAAAATTTTTCTTGACAGAGAACAATCAAAATGATATAATTAAAAAACTATACACTTTGAAAAGGCCTAACACCCCATTATCTTTTGTTGGATTGTATCATAAATCCCAGAAAGATGCAAGCTCTCAGACAGGATTTGTAACAACGCACCCTAGAGTATCATTATTAAAGGAGTGATTGACCCCTATGCCGAAAGAAGTCCGCTATGGCAAGACGGTACGGCAGAGCTTTGCCCGCGTCGAAGAGATTCAGGATATGCCGAATCTTCTGGAAATCCAGAAGAATTCCTACAAATGGTTTTTAGATGAGGGATTGCGGGAAGTCTTCCGGGATGTGGCAACGATTCAGGACTTCTCCGGGAATTTGGAACTGTCTTTTGTGGATTTTACTATGGACAGCAAGCCAAAGTATTCCATTCAGGAGTGCAAAAGCAGAGACACAAACTATGCCGCTCCCCTGCGGGTATTTGTACGCCTGCGCAACAAAGAGACAGAGGAAATCAAGGAGCAGGAGATCTTCATGGGAGACTTCCCTCTCATGACCGAAAGCGGCACTTTTATCATTAATGGTGCGGAGCGTGTGGTTGTCTCCCAGATAGTCCGCTCTCCCGGTGTTTACTTTGATGCCAGCAAGGACAAATCCGGCGTCAGTGTGTACGGGGCGACGACCATTCCCTATCACGGCGCATGGCTGGAGTATGAGACGGACGCCAATGATATGTTCTATGTCCGCATCGATAAAAACCGCAAAATCCCCGTGACCCTGCTTCTGCGGGCTCTGGGACAATACAACCCAGACAAACCCAGCACCTGGCTTACCTGTGCACCCGATTTGGAGGAAGGGGCCGTCACCGATGATCAGATTCAGGAAATATTCTACGATGACCCGCGCATCAGCACAACCTTGGAGCGGGACACCTGCCATGACCGGGACGAATCCCTGTTGGAAATTTACCGGAAAATGCGCCCAGGCGATCCTCCTACCATAGAGACCAGCGAGTCCATGCTGGAGGGCCTTTTTTATGACCGGCGGCGGTATGAACTGGGAAAGGTTGGCCGCTATAAGATCAATAAGAAACTGGCCACCTGGAGCCGGATCATAGGGGCTACGCTGGCCCAGCCCATCGCGGACCTGCGCACCGGCGAGATCATCGCCGAGCGGGGAGAAAAAATCACCCGCAGCCGGGCGGAAGAACTGGCCGCCTGTGGCCTTCTGGAAGCCTATGTGAAAACGGAGCGGGGCGAGACGATCCGGGTCTTCGGAAACGGCATGGTCCCCCTGGCACCTTTTGTGGATTTTGATCCCGAAGAACTGGGCATCAAGGAAAATGTACGATATCTGGTCCTTCAGAACATCCTGGAATCCAGCGAGACGGAGGAAGACCTGAAGGACAATATTCTGGAGAATATTGACCTTCTCATCCCCAAACATATTCTGGCGGATGATATCTTTGGCACCGTGAACTACCTCAACTGCCTCGCCCGGGGAGTCGGTTCGGCGGATGATATAGACCATCTGGGCAACCGGCGCGTGCGCAGTGTGGGGGAATTGCTGCAAAATCAGTTCCGCATTGGCTTCGCCCGCATGGAGCGTGTGATCCGGGAGCGGATGACCCTGCAGGACCAGGACGTGGTCACCCCCCAGAGCCTCATCAATATCCGCCCTGTTTCCGCCGCCATCAAGGAGTTCTTCGGCTCCTCCCCTCTCAGCCAGTTTATGGATCAGACAAATCCTCTGGCCGAGCTGACCCACAAACGGCGCATGTCCGCTTTGGGCCCCGGAGGTCTGAGCCGGGAGAGGGCCAATTTTGACGTGCGGGACGTGCACTACAGCCACTATGGCCGTCTCTGCCCCATCGAGACGCCGGAAGGACCCAACATCGGCCTCATCTCCTATCTGGCCAGCTTTGCCAGAGTGGATGAGTATGGTTTTCTGATTACTCCCTACCGGAGGGTAGACAAGACAACCGGCCGTGTTACCAAGGAAGTAGATTACCTGACCGCAGACGCGGAGGACCGGTTTTTTGTCGCCCAGGCGTCCGAGGTGGACGACCGGGGCCGGTTCGTCAACAAACGTGTGACCTGCCGGCACAGAGATGAGATCATCGCGGTCAGCCCCGATCAGGTAGATTATGTTGATATCAGTCCCCGGATGATGGTCTCCATCGCGACGGCAATGATTCCCTTCCTGGAAAACGACGACGCCAACCGGGCCCTGATGGGCGCCAACATGCAGCGCCAGGCAGTGCCGCTTTTGACCACAGAGGCGCCGATTGTGGCTACTGGCATTGAGCATAAGTGCGCCATCGACTCCGGCGTGTGCGTGATTGCAGAAGAGGATGGCGAAGTGCTGTCTGTGGACGCCGACCACATCGTCATGAAATACAACTCCGGTGAGGTGAAGGACTACCAGCTGATCAAGTTTGCCCGCTCCAACCAATCCACCGCCTTTAACCAGCGCCCGATTGTCAACGCGAAGGATAAGGTGAAAAAAGGCGATGTACTGGCAGACGGCCCCTCCACCAAAGACGGGGAACTGAGTCTGGGCAAGAATGTTCTGGTCGGATTCATGACCTGGGAGGGATACAACTACGAGGACGCCATTCTGCTCAGCGAGCGGGTGGTCATGGAAGATGTCTATACCTCCATTCACGTGGAGGAGCATGAATGCGACAGCCGAGACACCAAATTAGGCCCTGAGGAGATCACCCGGGATATTCCCGGCGTCGGCGATGATGCTCTCAAATATCTGGATGAACGGGGCATCATCACCATAGGCTCCGAGGTGCGCAGCGGGGATATTTTGGTGGGAAAAGTCACCCCCAAGGGAGAGACAGACCTCACCGCGGAAGAGCGGCTTCTGCGGGCTATTTTCGGCGAAAAGGCCCGGGAAGTGCGGGATACCAGTCTGAAAGTACCACACGGCGAGACCGGCATTGTCGTGGATGTGAAGGTGTTCACACGGAAAAACGGGGATGAGATGAGCCCCGGCATCAACCAGGTTGTGCGCGTCTATGTCGCCCAGAAGCGAAAAATCTCGGTAGGCGATAAAATGGCCGGGCGTCATGGCAATAAAGGCGTGGTCAGCCGCATTCTCCCCCGGGAAGACATGCCCTATCTGCCAGATGGGACCCCGCTGGATATCGTATTGAATCCCCTGGGCGTGCCGTCCCGTATGAATATAGGGCAGGTGCTGGAAGTGCACCTGGGCTACGCCGCCCATGCACTGGGCTGGAAAGTGGCCACGCCGGTCTTCAACGGCGCCAATGAGCAGACCATTCGCGCCTGCCTGAAGGATGCCGGACTGCGGGAGGATGGAAAAATCACCCTGCGGGATGGCAGAACCGGAGATCCTTTTGACAACGATGTCACCGTCGGCTGGGTATATTTCCTCAAGCTCCACCATCTGGTGGATGATAAGATCCACGCCCGGTCCACCGGTCCTTACAGTCTGGTGACCCAGCAGCCTCTGGGCGGCAAGGCCCAGTTCGGCGGCCAGCGCTTTGGAGAGATGGAGGTCTGGGCCCTGGAAGCGTACGGCGCCGCCTATACCCTGCAGGAGATTCTCACGGTCAAGAGCGACGATGTGACGGGCCGTGTGCGGACTTACGAGAGCATTGTCAAGGGCAATAATATCCCCCAGCCTGGTGTGCCGGAGTCCTTTAAGGTGCTGGTAAAAGAGCTGCAGTCCCTCTGCCTGGATATCCGGGTCCTGGATGACAGCGGTCAGGAAATTGAGCTGAAAGACGATGACGACGACGATTTCACCCCCACCTTCGGCTCCGTAGAGAACAGCCGCCCAGATAACCGGAATTACAGCCGTTCCGATGATAAGGAATTTGAACGTTCCGGCTTCAGCATTGATCAGATCGATGAGGGTTCCCTGCAGCTGGATCTGGATTTCGGAGACAGCGGCATGGCGGAAGATGACTACTCCATGGACGAGGACGAGGACGAGGAGGACGAAGACGACCTGGATCCTCTGGATGATAGTTTTGACCTGGACGCTTTGGATGCTAGTTTGGACAGTCTGGCTCCTGATCCCATGGATGACCTGGACTCGATTCAGGAGTTCATGGGAGACGCGGATGAGCTAGATACGAGTATGGAAAAAGAGGAGGACGATCTATGAGTTATCCCCCCTTTGACGCTATAAGAATTGGCGTCGCTTCTCCGGAAATGATCAAATCCTGGTCCTCCGGCGAGGTGAAAAAGGCGGAGACCATCAACTACCGTACTCTGAAGCCGGAGCGGGATGGCCTTTTCTGTGAACGCATTTTCGGACCTACGAAGGACTGGGAATGCCATTGTGGAAAATATAAAAAGATCCGGTTCAAGGGAAAAATTTGTGATCGCTGCGGCGTAGAGGTCACCCGGGCCAAAGTCCGCCGGGAGCGTATGGGTCATATCCAGCTTGCCACGCCGGTGAGCCATATCTGGTACTTCAAGGGAACGCCCTCCCGGATCGGCGTCATTTTGGATATCACCCCCAGAAATCTGGAAAAAGTCCTGTACTTCGGCGCCTACATTGTCACCGACCCCGGCACCGTGGACGACCTCAGTCTCTGCCAGATCCTCACGGAGAAAGAATACCGGGATTTGCGCGAAAAGTATGAGAATGATTTTGAAGCCGGTATGGGCGCGGAGGCGATTAAAAAGCTTCTGTCGGATATTGACTGTGAGCAGCAATCCGCCGAACTCCGCCAGCAGCTGGCAGAGGCCACCGGCCAGAAGAAAGTCAAAATCCTCAAGCGTCTGGAAGTGATAGAGGCTTTTCGCCAGTCCAATAGCCGTCCGGAGTGGATGATTCTGGATGTGCTTCCGGTTCTCCCCCCGGAACTGCGGCCCATGGTGCAGCTGGACGGCGGCCGCTTCGCCACCAGCGACCTGAACGATCTCTACCGCCGCGTCATCAACCGCAACAACCGTCTGAAGCGGCTGATGGAACTGCATGCCCCGGAGATCATTGTCCGCAACGAAAAGCGCATGCTCCAGGAAGCGGTGGACTCACTCATTGACAACGGCCGGCGCGGCAAAGCGGTGGTCGGCGCCAACTCCCGGTCCCTGAAGAGCCTTTCCGACATGTTGAAGGGCAAGCAGGGCCGCTTCCGCCAGAACCTTCTGGGCAAGCGCGTGGACTATTCCGGCCGTTCTGTCATCGTAGTCGGGCCGGAGTTGAAGCTGTACCAGTGCGGCGTGCCCAAGGAGATGGCGATTGAACTGTTCCGTCCGTTTATCATGAAGAAGCTGGTGGAGGACAAGGTGGCCGACAATATCCGGGCGGCAAAGAAAAAAGTGGATCAACAGACCGATGAGGTCTGGGATGCTCTGGAAGTCGTGATCAAGGAACATCCTGTCCTCCTGAACCGTGCCCCCACCCTGCACCGCCTGGGCATACAGGCGTTTGAACCTCTGCTGGTAGAGGGCCATGCCCTTCGTCTGCACCCGCTCGTGTGTACCGCCTTTAATGCGGACTTCGACGGGGACCAGATGGCTATCCATGTCCCCCTGTCCGCGGAAGCGCAGGCGGAGGCCCGGGTGCTGATGCTCTCGGCTAATAACCTCCTCCGGCCCCAGGACGGTCAGCCGGTGACGGTGCCTACCCAGGACATGGTTCTTGGCTCCTATTATCTCACCTATATAAAAGACGATGAACCCGGCGCAGGCAAGCGGTTCAGCTCCCCGGAAGAGGCCCTGATGGCCTACAATGAAAAAGTCGTGGGCATTCATGCTCCCATTCGCGTCCGTTACTCCCACCGGGACGAGGAGGGCGTTTTCCACTCAGAAATCCTGGACACCACCGTGGGCCGGATTATCTTCAACGAGCCAATTCCCCAGGATCTGGGCTTTGTGGACCGGTCTGACCCGGCCAATGCTTTCCAGCAGGAAATCAACAGGCAGGTAGACAAGGGTCTTCTGGGCAAAATCGTCCAGCGCTGCATTGACAAGCACGGCTTCACAGTAGCCACCGAGGTGCTGGACAAGATCAAGGCCCTGGGTTATAAATACTCCACTCTGGGCGCTATAACGATCTCCATCTCCGACATGGTGGTGCCGGCGGCCAAAAAGCGGATCATCGAGGAGACAGAGACCAAGAAAATCCCCTATATTGAGCAGCAATACCGCAGAGGTTTCCTCACCAACGATGAGCGCTACCGCCTTGTAGTCAGTGAATGGGAGAAGACCATTTCCGACGTCACCGATGCCCTGATGGAAAATCTGGATGAATTCAACCCCATCTACATGATGGCGAACTCGGGAGCCCGCGGCTCCATGAACCAGATCCGTCAGCTGGCCGGCATGCGGGGCCTGGTTGCCAATACCTCCGGCAAGACCCTGGAAATCCCCATCAAGGCCAATTACCGGGAAGGTCTGACGGTTCTGGAATATTTCGTTTCCAGCCGAGGCGCCCGAAAGGGCCTGTCGGATACAGCCCTGCGTACGGCGGACTCCGGCTACCTGACCCGCCGTCTGGTGGATGTAGGGCAGGATGTGATTATCCGGGAAAGGGACTGCGGGACCAAAGCCGGCAACGACGCCAGAGTCATTCTGGATAACGTCATTCATGCGAAAGTGAATGCGGAGGAACTGGATGGGAAGTTTGCCGCCCAGGATATCGTGGATCCGAACAGCGGCGAAACGATCGTGCCCAGGTATAAAGCCTTCAACGAGAAGGATATTCACCTTCTGGAGCAGGCCGGAATTACGGATGTGGAAGCAGCCACCGCCGTTCAGACCTTCGGAGAGAGCATCCGCGGCCGGTACCCGGCTGTAGATATTGTAGATCGGGACGGAAATGTCCTGTTCAATACCGATCACATGCTGATGCCTGTCGATGCCCAGGTCCTGGAGGATCATGGCATCTTCTCCGTGAAGGTACGTTCCGTCATGTGCTGTGAAGCGCTGAGCGGCGTATGCGCAAAATGCTACGGAATGAACCTGGCTGTCGGCAAACCCGTGGATCCCGGTGAGGCTGTTGGAGTCATCGCCGCCCAGTCCATCGGCGAGCCCGGCACGCAGCTGACGTTGCGCACCTTCCATACCGGCGGCGCGGCAGGCACTGACGTAGAAGATATCACCCAGGGCCTTCCCCGTGTGGAAGAGCTGTTTGAAGCCCGGCGGCCAAAGCGCATGGCGATTTTGGCAGAGATGAGCGGCGTTGTTACCATGGAAGAGGCAAAAAAGAATACTATCTGTTCCCTGACCATCACCAGTGAAGAGGACGGAGAAGTACAGAACTACCAGATTCCCTATTCTGCAGGCATTTTGGTAGAGGATGGAGATACTGTCCAGAAGGGTCAGGAACTGACCCGCGGCGCGCTCAATCCACATGATGTGCTTCGGATTCGGGGTGTAGATGACGACGAATTCGGTCGGCAGGGCGTACGAAATTATATCGTACAGGAAGTCCAGAAGGTATATCGTCAGCAGGGCGTTGATATTAATAATAAGCATATTGAGGTAATCTGCCGTCAGATGCTGCGAAAAGTCCGGGTGGAGAATCCAGGCAGTACAGATCTTCTCAGCGGCTCCGTAGTGGATGTGAGTGAACTGCGCCGAAAAAATGCGCAAGTGCAGGCTCGAATCAACGCCGGTGAATCGGATCTGCAGCTGGCGGATTACACCCAGATTATTATGGGAATCACCAAGGCTTCCCTGGCTACAGAGAGTTTTCTGTCTGCCGCCTCCTTCCAGGAGACGACACGGGTTCTCACCGAAGCCGCCATTAAGGGCAAAGTGGACCACCTGACGGGCTTGAAGGAAAATGTTATCATTGGAAAATTGATTCCCGCCGGTTCCGGTTTGGAAATGTATCGGAATGTGACTTTGAAGACAGAGAAAAAAGTGGAAGAAGAGGAAGTGGATGAAGACTACGTAGACTTGTCTGCCCTCGCAGGCATAAGCAATGCGCTGTAACCCCTTCCCTGAAAAACACTTGAATGCAGCCCGGTATCGGTGCAGCGAGCACGCCCTGCAGACAGCAGGCGTCACATGCCCAAAGGTTTC
>CAZGAM010000046.1:0-1445 GCA_964523685.1 uncultured Oscillospiraceae bacterium
CCTACTCTGCACCATCGGCAGCTTTGCTGCTTTCGGAGGTGGCAAAAGGTTAACTACCCATCCCCTAAAGGGAAAGGGATTTTGTGAAAAGCCCCATTTGACTGCCCTTACGTGTACCCGCAAAGCCGTCAGGCGCCATAACCGGCAGAACCTCAAAGCAGCGATCTTCCAAGGCGGGGTACGCAAGCAGAACCAGGCTCCCAAATCTATACACGGCCTTCAGCTTTTTGACAAAGTGCTTTGTGCCGGAGAGGAAGGTTTCCTCTTTAGGCGCAGAACAAACGGATATTTCGATGTGCCGAAGCTGGATGGAACCAGGATCAGCGCAGGTATTTCCTGCAGGAAAGGGAAACTTTTGGAAACCAGAAAAACACTATGAACCAAAGCGAGGAGGTTGAATAGGCTCTCCTCCCCCTCTTAAAAGGAGTGGATTTCCGAGCCTGGTAGCTCTATGAAAGTCCCTGAAGAAATCCGTGCGATTGAAAGACCTCGCAATACGATTGTTGTTCCTTCTGTAAATGGCAGGGTCTACGCTGTGAGAGCAAGAGCAGGGACCCGGAGAGAAGGAAAAAGAAGTTTTCCCATTAACGGTCCTGTCATTGGTCATATCAGAGATGGCAGATATATCCCTCTGGACGAAGATAGTCTTGAAAAAAATCGCCAGGAAAAGAAAGGCAAGCGGAAAGATCCCACACAGGAGAAAGGTCCGAATGCGCAGGCACCGGAAAAAGAGGATTCAGTGACCTTGGGTCAATCTGACTCGGGGAATGGGGAAACAGTGACAGAAAAAACGGAGCAGTCTTTCAAGCCTTTTAACATCACCCTAAGAATGTCGCAGGAAGCGGTTCAAAAAATGTTGATCCCCTATATAACCTGGTTAGCAGCAGCCGGCGCAAAGATCGAAGAAGCGCCATCCAATTCCCCAAGTCGGGAATTTATTATTACCATATAAGTTGATAAAAAGCAGCGATATCCGCATTTAGGGACACCCATTTCTGGATTTCTACTTTGTTTTCTGGAAAGATCAGGTTGTGATGAGTACACAAAAACTCTTATGAAAAAAGCAAAAAGCGCAGGCGTGTGTTCCATTTTTAGGGCAGCTGGGGGAGTTGATTTTTACTCCTTTTTGTATTATACTTTGAAGAAGCAGAGGCTGAAAATTGTGGGAAACAGGCTTGTTGAGAAGGGTATTTGACCGGATAGAGCCGGGAGGATTTGCGTGAGAGAGCAGAAAACCGCTCGTGCAGCATGAAAGGAAGGTCCCGGGGCGTTTGTCTGGAGAACCAGGAAGCGATTCCCCTTGCTCCTGGCTACTTTTTCAAGAAAGGAAAAAACCGGAAGAGCCAGTGCTTCCGGCTGTCGTTCTGGATACAAAATGACTGTTGTTGTAAAAGTGGGTACCTCCACCATTGCCCATGCTACGGGACATTTGAACATCCGGCATA
>CAZGAM010000046.1:1455-3985 GCA_964523685.1 uncultured Oscillospiraceae bacterium
GAAGCGATGGTAAAAGTTCTCAGCGATGTGAAAAACGCCGGCCATAAAGTGGTCCTTGTCTCCTCTGGCGCCATAGGCATGGGAGTTGGAAAACTGGGTCTTCGCAGCAGGCCGGCTGACATGCCCACCAAACAAGCTTCCGCCGCAGTAGGTCAATGTGAGCTTATGTATATATACGACAAGCTTTTTTCGGAATACAATCATGTGGTTGCACAAATTCTTCTCACAGGCAGCGATATAGAAAACGAACAGAGAAGGTTGAATTTTGAAAATACGATTTGGCGCCTGCTGGAGATGGGTGCTCTGCCGATCATCAACGAAAATGACACAGTTGCAACGGAAGAAATCGCTGTGGGGGACAATGACAGTCTGGGTGCCATAGTAGCCTGTACGATCGGAGCGGATTTGCTGGTGCTTCTCAGTGATATAGATGGGCTCTATACCGCAGATCCGAGAGAAAATCCCCATGCCAGCCTGATCCCGGTAGTAGAGAAGATTACGCCGCAGATTGAATCTCTGGCAGGGGGAAAGGGAAGCGGCCTGGCAGTAGGCGGGATGGCAACCAAGTTCAAGGCAGCCAAAATGGTGGTAGCCAAGGGAATCGATATGGTAATAGCCAATGGAACAAAACCGGAATTGCTGTATGATATCTTAGAGGGGAAACTTGTGGGAACCCGCTTTCTGGGTTACGGGAAGGAGGAATAGAGCGTGACAACCCATGAGATGCTTGTGAAAGCACAGACAGCGAAAGGACCCCTCAGCCAGGCAGGGCCTCAGGGGAGAACAAATGCGCTTCTACATATGGCAGATAGCCTGATCGCGCATACGAAGGACATTCTGCAGGCAAATGCGCTGGATATGGCAGATGCCAAAGGGAAAATCAGTGAGGTTATGCTGGACAGGCTCTCTTTGAATGAAGAGCGTATCCGGGCCATGGAAGAGGGCATGAAGCAGGCTGCTGTTCTGCCCGACCCGGTGGGAAGAGTACTGCGTACGGAGACAAGGCCAAACGGACTGGTGATCCAGCGTGTATCCGTTCCCCTGGGTGTGGTAGCCATCATCTATGAAAGCCGTCCGAATGTGACCAGCGATGCGGCAGCTTTGGCCATTAAGAGTGGAAATGTCTGCGTTCTCCGGGGCGGCAGGGAGGCATGGCGCAGCTGCCATGCCATTACGCAGTCTCTAAAAGAGGGACTCGTTCAGGCTGGACTGCCGGAGGAAACCGTCAATCTGGTGGAGGACACTACGCATGCAAGTGCCACGGAACTGATGACCGCATCGGGATTGGTGGACCTTCTTATTCCCAGAGGAGGTGCTGGACTGATACATGCCTGTGTGGAAAATGCCACGGTTCCATGCATCCAGACGGGAACTGGAATATGCCATGTCTATGTGGATAAGTCCGCAAACTTTGATATGGCTCTGAATATTATTGAAAACGCCAAGACAAGCCGTCCGAGCGTATGCAACGCAGAAGAAGTTCTTCTGGTCCATGAAGATATAGCGGGTGATTTTCTGCCTGTGCTCTATGACAGAGTGGTAAGGCAGCGTCAGGCGAGGGGTGAAGTTCCCGTGGAACTGCGGCTGGATCCAGCCAGCGCCGGCATTATTTCAGGAAAACCGGCAGGACCGGCGGATTTCGACACAGAATTTTTGGATTATATTCTGGCTGTAGCCGTGGTGAAAGATATAAAGGAAGCCCTTGACCATATCGCAAAACATTCTACAGGACACAGCGATGCGATCATTACAGAAGACAAGGAAGCAGCAGACTTCTTTACACGCAGTGTAGACAGCGCAGCAGTTTATGTAAATGCGTCAACCCGTTTCACTGACGGGGGAGAGTTCGGTTTAGGCTGTGAAATGGGTATTTCCACCCAAAAGCTGCATGCCAGAGGCCCCATGGGACTGGAGGAACTGTGTTCCTATAAATATATCATTCATGGAAGCGGACAGGTGCGCGGTTAGCCAATATTGTGGGTATACGCAGGTTTTTTGCAGCCTAAGAAACGGCTTCTCTGTCGTCTGTAAACACATAATGCGAGACAATAAGAAGCCGTATGGGTAAAAGATTAGAATGGGCTCGACCAAGTTGGTAGAACGTGCTAATATAATCATGGATGCAGCCTCCTTTACTGTTCTATGGTTTTTGTAAAGAGCATATATACTGTAAACCATAACAGCCGGGACTGTATCCTTTTTTTGCAGCAAATTTGTGCGTATATATTATTTGTTGCATAATCCGATGTCTCTGATCGTTCCAGTCACGAGCCAGCCAGGTAGGAACAGGGGGCAGGAAGCAGGTTAGAGTGTATCACGGAAGGGTTTGTGCGAAAGCGGACTTCTTACACACAGTATCACGGCATTCGCCTGCACAGCGGGAGGTATTCCATGCGCACATCCAGATTTGAAGTCTTTCTGAAAATTGTAGAAACAAAAAGTCTGACCAAGACAGCATCTTTTTTTGGCTGTACGCATCATAATTGCCGCCCCAGGAGCAATTTACCGCCTTGATATTCACGCCGGCGTT
>CAZGAM010000046.1:3995-9881 GCA_964523685.1 uncultured Oscillospiraceae bacterium
TCGCTTAACAGCGGAAGGAGAATATCTGTTGCCAAGCATGCAGCAGATTGTTGTAAGCGAACGGGATCTTTTTGAAAAATCTCTTGAACTGCAAAATATGAATGCCGGGCTGATTCGTATCGGTATTTTCACCAGCTTATCCTGTCAGTGGTTTCCGCCTTATCTAAAGGGATTTCGGGACAAGTTTCCAAATATTGGCTTTGATCTTCTTCAGGGTGACACGCTCGAAATATGTGACTGGCTTCGATCTGGTATGGTAGATATCGGGTTTATGACCAAGCCGGAAAGTGACGAGTTCGTTTTCACAGAGCTGCTGGCTGATCAAATGTATATTGTCCTGCCTAAAAATCATCCGCTGGCTGGAAAGAATATAACACTCAAAGACCTGTCGGAAGAAACATTTGTGCTTTTGGAATCAGGCTATAGTCAAATCGTGGAGAAAATGTTTTCTGATGCCGGGATCAGGCCCAAGCGCCAGTATACGGTGAAAGATGACTATACGGTTATGAGTATGGTTGAAAACGGACTGGGGGTAACGCTTCTGCCGGAACTGATCTTACTGCGAACGCCGTATGAATTGGAAAACATTCCGGCGCAGCCAGCTTATTACAGGAAACTGGGTGTTTCTTGGCTCAAAAAAGAAAGCGGGTCTATAGCTGTTACGAAGTTCGTGCAGTATCTCTTGGAAGAAGCAGGAAAGGCAGGGGACTGTTCTGGGAAAGCATCATTGGCTGTACGGCGTGAATAAGTTCCTTACAAGACGTTCTATCCTAAGGGGCGTGTTTCGGTTTGTAAAGCTTTCTTGATGCCATATAAAAAGACGCCGACAGGAGGTCAGCGCTGGAGCCCCAGAATCTTTGTTTAGGTTGTGGAATTTGAAGATACGCAAGCAATGCGTTTTCCAAGGGACTGGATTAATGAACTTTTTGCTTTTCTGCCATCCGTTTCCGCCATAGCGTGAGCGTGATGCCGGTTTTTTAGCGTTAGTTGTCCTTCTTCCAACGGAACATCCCTGGAAGTCCGGAAAATGACGGATTATTCTGGCTGGTACCCGGAATAATTTGACATAAGCGATGACGCAAATTGTCACCCAAACATCACTCCTGCGGATACAAAAGCGGTAAACCATGGAGGTCCAGGGTAGAGCCCCAGCGAGGGTTCAGGGGCTATGCTGCTTTGGTATCTCGTCAAACTCAGCTCGTCTACTTACCGACAAATTCACTCGTTATCAACAGTGGAGAGCCTGAACCGCTGCCGTAGTAGACAGAAATTTTTCGTTTTCGCGACAGAAAGCTTGACAATGCCTGTCCTGTTTAGTATAATGTATAATCGGTTTGGCGGCGTAGCTCAGTTGGCTAGAGCATGCGGTTCATACCCGCAGTGTCACCGGTTCGAATCCAGTCGCCGCTACCATGGCGGAAGAAAGAGATCTTCCGCTTTTTCGGAGGCTTAGCTCAGCAGGTTAGAGCGCATGCTTCACACGCATGAGGTCGCGCGTTCGAGTCGCGCAGTCTCCACCATAAAAGGCCCGTTGGTCAAGTGGTTAAGACACCGCCCTTTCACGGCGGTAACATGGGTCCGAATCCCGTACGGGTCACCATTTTTTATGCCGGCTTTTATCCAGGTATGGATAGATAGCCGGCATTTCCTATTAAAAAAACTATTTTTGCTTAATTTGCTCGAGTAGAGCAGCCGGAAGGGCCGCGGACAACCCGGGGCAGAACCTGCGGAGAGTGCTGAGAAGTATTCATGCACAGGCTTCCGCGCAGCATACATTATTCATAGACAGGGTTGTCGACATTTACCTTATCAACTTCCTGATAAGGAGCCAGAGTCGAAACCATTTTAACCGGTTTGTCGTAGGGGTTATTTACATAGTGAATTTCTCCCGGCTCAATGTGGATCAGGTCGCCGGCAGATAATACATGCTTGACGTTATCCACAATAATATCCACTTTCCCATCTAGAATGAAAAAGTTTTCTTCCATAATATTGTGATAGTGGGCCTGAAAATCTTCGCCTGGCAGAAATCGCACCAGAGCAAAATTCATGCGGGGTCCTTTCATAAGATACTTGGGTCCACTTTCTCCAAAACGGTACTCCCGTTCGTTTTCATTAATAATAAACATTTTGCGTCCTCCTTGTATCCCGGGTTTTCAAAGCCCCGGGGCAATCCACATATTTCTGGTAAGTCCTTCATCGCACAGCGCCAGTTGTCTGGGATAGATCTTGCGCCAGGACTGATAGAGATCATCGTATACACCCTTAACAGAAGAGTCGGGGATATAGGTTTTATCCCATTTGACTGTCTTGCTCACCGCATCCTCGATAGAGGGGTACAAGCCTACCCCGACACCGGCAAGAATTGCAGCGCCAAGGGCGGTAGCCTCTTTGACAACAGGTACCTTCACCGGTTTTCCCGTCACATCGGCCAGAATTTGTGTCCAAAGCGGGCTCTTGGCTGCCCCTCCTGCAAATATCAGTTCATCCGGCTCATTGCCGGTTGTTTCTTTTACCAGCTCAATATGTCCCCGTACGGTGAGAGCGGTATTTTCCAGAATGGCTCTGTAGAAAGTGTAGCGGTTGAATTTATCCGGCTCCAGAAGGAAATTCGTGAAAGTAGGACTGGCATGTTTCCAGTTGATGAAATTCATGGTGTCGCTGAAGCAGCACTGCATGCCGTAGCATCCGGCAGGTATTTGCTTGGCCTTTTCGTTCATCAGGTCATATGGATCCTGGCCCGTCTGCGCTGCCTGCGCAATTTCCTGCTGGCAGAAACCATCCCGGAACCAGCGCATGACCAAGCCGGGTTTGAAGGCCAGCGCCTCATACTGCCACAGATTTGGTACCGCATGACAGTTCACCCGAACCCTGCAGTCGGGATCAGTTCTACCGGAATCCGTGTTGAACTCATACTGCCAGAAACTACCGCCCAAAACGGCTGCCTGCCCGGCTTTACAGGCGCCCACTCCAATGGTGCCGACCTGGCAGTCGCCGCCGCCAACCACGACAGGTGTTCCCTCGGCAAGCCCCGTGTCCTGCGCTCCTTTGGCGCTGACGGACGCAATTTGGGTGCCGCATTCCACCACAGGCGGGAAAATGTCCGAGCGAAGACCGCATTGCGCGGCAATCTCCGGAAGCCACTGCCGGCTTTGCAGATCCATGATGCCGGTGGTACTGCCATTGCTGGGCTCTACCGCCAGCTTTCCAGTCAGTTTATAAATCAGCCAATCGTTGAACATGCCTACCGCGGCTGCTTTTTCATAGACCTCCGGAAGGTTGTCTCGTACCCAGAGCAGGCGCGGGAGAGCGCCAAGGGCAAATGTCTGGCCCGAACGGGCATAGATTTTTCTCTCCAGATCCGGATCCAATTGGATCAGCTGCCCCACCTGGGCATCACTGCGTGCATCTACGTTGGCACAGGCCCAAAGCTCGTTGCCGTCCTGATCGTACAGCAGAATTCCTTCCCGCATACAGGTGGTGGAGACGCCTGCAATATCCTCCGGACGGATGCTGGTCTGGGTCAGTACTCTTTGAATACAGCTTCTTGCCAGATCCCAGTTATGGGTCCAGTCAAAGTCCATGCTGCCGGGCCAGCGGGGATCTTCCCGGTGCGTCCACTCCTCCTGCACACATCCCACCTGGGTACCGTCGGGAGAGAAGACGACTGCCCGGACACTGCCTGTGCCGGCGTCCACTGCCATGAGATATTTCGCCATGATTATGTCCCTCCTATGATCGCTTTAGGTAATCCATGGGGGCAGAGCAGCCCCGAAACTTTCTATTTTTCATCCGCATGCACCAGGCGAAGCGCGGTATCCTCATCAGTGATGAGAACATCCAGGTAGTGTCCCCGCAAGGCGGCCAGAATGGCATCTGTTTTTTCCGGTCCCCCGGCGGCACCAATTACATTTTTCAGCTGGCGCAGCCCGTCCAGCGGAAAGCTCATCAGCCGGTTCTCCAGCTCCACAGAGATGGGAGAACCGTTTTTGTCCATAAAATGACTCAGGAGATCTCCCACGGCTCCCTGCATTTTCAGGACCGTAAAATCCTTTTTGTTCAATATGCCGTTGCTGATTATGGTGGCATGGTCATCCATAGCACCAATGCCCACCACGGTCATACTGGAGAGGGGAATCATCCGGAAAATTTCCTCCACATCCGGCTCCTGACGGAGAGCATCCCGAACGGACTGAGACGAGACAAGAAGGGGAGAAGGCATCAAATTGAGCCTGGCATTGAAAACGCTGGACTTCATGTTGGGCAGAAAGCAGTTCACCCCGCCGGATAGACTGACCAGATTCAGGGGAGTCTGGGTCGCTGTAGCGAGAAGGTTCAATATGCGGCTGGTGGTATCGCCATATCCCATGTTGATGAAGGCATTTTCCTCCGCCCTGCGGAGTATGTACATGGCGGCAGCCTGCGCGATACTCTCGTTGGGATGGGAGAGGGTGGATGCCCCGGGCACAATAAAGGCATCTTTTAGGTCAAATTGGGAGATCAAGGATCGTTCTACCTGTACTCTGCCGCTATCGTCCTGCCGCACATGAAATTGTATGATTCCAGTTTGCCGCGCGGTATCCAAAAGAGAAATTACCTTGGAGCGGCTTACGCCCAGCAGCTGGGAAATGTGGCTCTGGGTATAATTTTCAATGTAGTAGTACCAGACTGCTTTGGCCATGAGAGCCCGATCCAGTTCGGTTTTGGCCATGCTGTCGTTGAAGTGCTCCATCTCTCTGCTCACTTACAAATACAAAAGTTTAGACTTCCTGCAAATGTCTAAGCAAAGACAGTATAGCACCTCTGCATGCCTTCTGTCAAATGAAACCGAGAAAATTTGGATGGAAGGCAAAAATGGGATATGTTTTGGATGTTCCGCACAAATCCATCTTCCATCTCCAGGGAAAACAACATAATATGACGAATTTTTTTGCAAAACAGGGCTTTCCCACGTTGATTTTCGTTGACAAATGAAAAAAATTCTTTATACTTAAAGAGGAAACAAAGATGGATGGATAAAACATTTGTACCATCGAGGGGAAATGGGGGAGACGCTTGACACACGGGATTGAGGGAGATAAGAATACGGTTTTGCTGTCGGTAAGAGAGATCTATAAGTCTTTTGGCCTGAACCAGGTTCTCAAGGGGATCAATTTGGATGTGACCTCGGGGGAAGTGCTGGCATTGATCGGCGGCAACGGCGCAGGCAAATCCACCCTGATGAAGATTATCATGGGCATCTACACGCATGACAGCGGCAGCCTGACTTTCATGGGGGAGCCGCTGTCCGGAAGCAACACGAGCGCAGCCCTGGCCAAGGGCATCTACATGGTTCCCCAGGAGCCGCTGCTGTTTCCCAATATGAGTTTGGAAGAGAATGTCCTGATCGGTTTCCGGCAGAATAGAGCAGATCTTCACCGGGAACTGGTTGCGATCATGGACGATGTAGGCTGGGATCTGGATCTGACCCGGAAAGCGAGCAGCCTGTCCATTGCCGAACAGCAGATGGTGGAGATATTGCGGGGAATTCTCCGTCATGCTCAGCTGCTGATTCTGGATGAGCCGACCAGTGCCCTGACTTTCGATGAGGTTCGAAGCCTTTTTAAAGTAGTCGGTGAACTGCAGGAGAAGGGCATAGGGATTATTTATATCACCCACCGTCTATCGGAGGTCTTTGATGTAGCCACCGATGTGGCTATTATGCGCGATGGGGTAATCACAGTACACGGACCCGTTGAGAATTTTACCCGGGAAGACCTGGTTCGGGGTCTGCTGCCGCCGGACGAAGAGATCGCCGTGCAGAAGAAGGAAACTGGGCACCGGGAGGTGGACTACACGAAGGATCCGGTCCTGGAGCTGGAGCAATTCAGCGGGTATGGCTTTACC
>CAZGAM010000046.1:9891-13760 GCA_964523685.1 uncultured Oscillospiraceae bacterium
TGTGACGTTGAAAGTCTGGCCGGGAGAAGTGCTTGGCGTCGCCGGGGTAGTAGGAGCCGGACGGACGGAAATGGCTACAACTATCTTTGGAATGGACAGGGTTCTGGGAGGAAAGGTACTTCTCAATGGCAGAGACATCACCGGCAGGAAGACCCGGCAGGTCATTCAGGCGGGATTGAACTATGTGCCGGAAGACAGACATCTGAACGGCCTTTTCAAGATCTGTGATGTCGCGGCCAACACAACGAGTGCCAGCCTGTACAGCCCCGCCCTGGGGAAGCTGTTTCTGAAGAAAAAGGAAGAACGGAACATTACGGACAAGTATGTGAACAGCTTCCACACGAAGATTACAGGACAGAATCAACTGGCAGGCAGTCTCTCCGGCGGGAACCAGCAGAAGGTTGTGATCGGCAAAGCTCTGGCTTCCGAGCCGAAAATTGTGGTGTTGGATGAGCCTACGAGAGGAATCGACGCAGCCGCCCGGGGGGATGTGTACAATATAATCCATCAGCTCCGGGAACAGGGGGTCAGTGTTCTGCTCATTTCCAGCGATATGGAGGAAATTGTGGAACTGGCAGACCGGGCTGTTACCATGTTCCAGGGGCGGATCAACGCGGAATTCAAAAAAAGCGAGATTAATCAGGATAATCTGATGGCAGCTGCCTTTGGCTTAACCGGGAAGGAGAAAGTGGGGGCATGAAAGTGTTCAGGAAAATCCTAAAAGCCCGGGAAGTATCCAGTTTCTGCTTTCTGGTGATCTTGTTTATCGTGGTAGGGATTATCAATCCCAGTTTTCTCCGGGCAGAAAATATTACCGCATGCTTTAATACCTCGGTCGTATATACCCTTATCGCGGTAGGCATGGCGTTTACGATCTTCACAGGGGAAATCGACGTGTCCGTGGGCTCCAATCTGGGTCTGGTAGCCGCTGTAGTGGGAACCATGATTCAAAACGGAGAAAACTGGTTTCTGGCGTTTGCCGTAGGTCTTGTCATTGGTGTTGTCGTGGGACTTTTCAATGGGTGGGGCGTTTCGATTATGAAGGTACCCTCTCTGATTTTTACCCTGGGAACCAACGGCATTTTGCGGGGTCTGATGTACCTGACAGTAGGTGTACAGCAGGTCAATCAGCTGCCGAAGAGCTTTAAGGATATCTCCTCCATGACTCTTCTCGGTGACTTTACTATATACTACTGTTGTGCCGTAGCCTTGACCATTCTCATTCATTTTTTGCTGACCCGCACCAGGAAGGGCCGCTACTTTATTGCAGTCGGGGACAATGAGGGAGGCGCGGAGCTGGTAGGCATTCCGGCAAAAGCAACAAAGGTTTGGGCGTATGTGATCTGCGGTCTTCTCTCGGCAGTAGGCGGCATTATTTTTGCCAGCCGCATTGGCATTGTCACTTCCCTGAGCGGAAACGGTTATGAGATGAAAGCGGTGGCTGCCTGTGTTCTGGGAGGAATCAGCCTGTCCGGAGGCGTAGGCACGGTGCTCGGCGCCGCCATTGGGGCGGTGATTATGGCATCAATCAGCTATCTGCTGGTGTTCATGGGCTTCTCCTCCAATTACGACAATGCGATCACCGGAATTATTCTGATGACCATTGTGGTTGTGGACTCCCTGCTGCAGAGGAGAGCTGCGGTGAAAAACCGCCGGGCCCGCCTGGAAGCCCGCACAGAGAAAGTCATCAGGGAGGATGTCCAATGAAAAAGATCTTCAAGGGGCCCAACACCGGCTGGAACACTTTTCTGGTTGTGCTGCTGGTGATGGAATTCGTGATTTTTGGTTCTGCCAATTCCAAATTTCTCCGGATTCCTCTGCTGATGACTGCCTCGAATGACTTTATTGCCATCTGCATCATCTCCATTTTCGTGACCATGGTCATGATTACCGGCGGCATCGATATTCAGGTGTCCTCCATAGTGGGACTGACCTCGATTATTATAGGAGTTGCCTGGCAGGATTTCGGCCTGAACATCTGGGCCGCCGTCGCCCTGTCGGTAGTTTGTGCAGCCCTGTGCGGGGCGTTGAGCGGGTTTCTCATCGCGTACTGCGGAGTGCAGGCCATGGTGGTGACCCTGGGAGGGAGTTTCCTGTATTCCGGCCTGGCCCTTCTGGTATCCACGCTTTCCAGCACCGAGGCATACAAGGGGATCAGCGGTTTTCCCGATGCGTTTAAAGCCATAAGCAAGACCAAGGTGTTCGGCGTGGTGCCCATGCAGATTATTATCTTCCTGGTCCTGGCGGTGCTGGCTTATCTGCTCCTTCATCGGACCAAATACGGCCGGAAGATCTATTTGGTAGGTGTCAATCCGACGGCAGCAGAGTATTCCGGCATTAACAGTCGTCTGATTATTATGAGTACCTATATTCTCTCTGCTGTGGCGGCTGCCGTAGCGGGAGTGGTCATGACGGCTTACCTGGGAACCTCCAAAAGTGATATAGGAGGCAACCTGACAATGAACATAATTACCGCCTGCGTGCTGGGCGGCACCCTCTCGACAGGCGGAAAAGGTTCGATTGTAGGTACGGCCCTGGCCTCTGTCGCCATAGGACTGCTTCGATTTGGCATGCCACTGTGCTTTAAGGTGAATACTCAGTATCTGGACATTCCCATTGGTGTGCTCCTGGTGGTAGTCGTGGTAGGGCGCGCGCTGGTAAGTCTGCCCTCCGTACAGGCAAAGTTCGCTGCTCTTCGGACCGGGAAAAAGGAAAAGACCCAGGCGAGCACCTGAAATTGGTATTCAGGGGACATAAGAATGCCCCGGATATATAATTTTATAGGAGGATTACACATGAAAAAGGCTTTAGCACTTCTCATTGCACTGGTCATGGTCTTCAGTCTGAGCGCAATCGCTTTTGCAGAGGCCGAGCCTGTAGAGGGTATGACTGTAGCATTCATTCCCAAGCTGACCGGCAACGCTTTTTTTGAGGTCGCCAATCAGGGTGCCCAGGAGTATGCGGAAGATTGGGGCATTACCGTGGAATACATGGGTGATGCTACCGCCTCCGCTGCCGCTCAGGTAGCTGTTATCAACCAGGCGGTTGCCACGGGAGTGGATGCCATCTGCATCTCCACAGTGGATGCTGCCGGTGTCTCTGACGCGCTGCAGGAAGCCCGGGATGCGGGGGTAGTCGTTACCACCTGGGACTCGGATGCACTCGTAGCGGATCGTGACCTGATGGTATCTCAGGGAACTCCTGAGGTTCTCGGGCAGATGCTGGTGGACCTGGCTGTCGCCGGTCTGGAGGATCGGGGCGTAGATCCTGCCAACGATGAAGTGAACTACTGCTGGCACTATTCTCAGGCGACGGTTACCGACCAGAACTCCTGGCAGGTAGAAGGGGAGAAGATCATCGCTGAAACCTATCCCAACTGGACAAACGTAGAGCCGGACAACTATTATTCCGAGCAGGATGCGGAAAAGTCCATTACCGTGGGCGAGGCCGTTCTGGATGCCCATCCGGATATTGACCTCATCATCTGCAATGACTCCACGGCCCTTCCCGGACAGCTGCAGGCTGCTGAGAACAAGGGCCTGACGAAAGACGATGTCACGATTACCGGCTTTGCGACCCCCAATGCCATTAAGGGTTACTGCTCCAATGGAACACTGTTCAACTGGGGTCTGTGGGACTGCAAGATTCAGGGTGCTCTGGGCTGTTATGTAGCTGCCTATCTGGCCGCCGGCAATGAAGTAACCGTGGGCTACAAGATTGACGTACCGGGGATCGGCGAGGTGGAGGTTATGGCAAATGACTGCCTGAACCCGGATGACGAAACCACCGATGTCAATAACGGTGTGGTTCTTCTGCCTGAACGCGCCATATTCAACGCCGAGAATATGGACGATTACGATTTCTGAACC
>CAZGAM010000047.1:0-6747 GCA_964523685.1 uncultured Oscillospiraceae bacterium
ACTTTTGGCAGGCAAATCATTATTTTCGAGAATTCTCATGCCTGGAGGCGCACAGAGAGATTGTGCGCAGCACCTGGGACATGGGGTTGTGGAACAAGTTTTGTTCGGCAGGGGTACATATTTGAAATGCCGATTGATCTCTTGAGAAAGATCCTGTTTCAAGCCTTGCCTTGCTGAAACACAACCCCGTCCCAGGGTTTTTCATTCATGGTGGAGGGCGGCAGCCCATGGTTGTTTCCGCTCTGCCCGGAGCCGCTTCATACGCCCTGCTTGGCGCGGCGCATCTGCTCCGTTTCTGTCCAGCTCTGTTTGGGCGTATAGCCGGGAAGAGGTACGATCTTCTGGTGTATGGCATCCAACATCCAGGAGCTCTGAGGGAAGAACCGATCGTCGAATTCAAACGGCGGCGTAATCCAGTTCCTGGCACCCACAACCACCGGCGGCGCATCCAGATCATCGAAGCAGAGACTTGTCAGATTTTGTGCCACATCTTCCAGGAAAGAGCCTCTGGCACAGGCATCGCTTGTCAGCAGCACCCGTCCGGTTTTTCGAACAGACTGCACCAGTTTGGTATAGTCCAGAGGAACCAGAGAGGGCAGGTTGATTACTTCCGCTTCCATGCCATATTTCTCACTGAGCTCCTTTACGGCTTCCATGGCTCTATAGAGAGCGGCCCCTACGGTTATGATCGTGATGTCCTTGCCGGAACGAATTAGGTTCGTATCCCCAATGGGGATTTCATACCGCTCAGCCGGTACACCGCCTTCATGGAACTGTTCCCCTACGTCATAAATTCGCTGGCTCTCAAAAAAGACCACAGGATCGGTGCCGTTCAGCGCAGACTCCATAAGGCCTTTTGCCTCCCAGGGAGTGGCAGGGAAGCAGACTTTCAAGCCGGGAATGTGGGCGCAGAGGCTTGTCCAGTCCTGACTGTGCTGGGCGCCGTATTTCGATCCTATGGAGACGCGCAGGACCACGGGCATCTTCAGAATTCCGGCGGACATAGCCTGCCATTTGGAGAGCTGATTGAAAATTTCATCGCCGGCACAGCCAATGAAATCGGCGTACATGAGCTCAATCACAGCTCTGCCGCCGCACATGCCGTAGCCAACGGCCGTTCCCACAATAGCCGCCTCGGAGATCGGCGCATTGAACAGCCGGTTATGGGGGAGAGCCTCCGCCATACCTCTGTAAACAGCAAAAGCACCGCCCCAGTCCCGGACATCTTCTCCATAGGAGATCATGGTAGGATCCTCATAGAAATGATCCAGCAGCACTTCACTGATCGCGTCCCGCAGATTGAACAGTTTCAGTTTGCTTACGGGCTTTCCGTCCTTGACGGGAACCCGCTCTTTCGCCTTGATTTGCCGGTAACGGGGGCATTCTTCTTTCGGCAGAAGAACTTCGGGCTTCCGGCTGGTGTCCAGGGAGGGAATCTTCTCGTTGGAGAACATGACCTTTTCCAGAAAAGCGGGGTCCGCGTCAAAGTCTGCATAAGGGGAGAAATGCACATCCGAGGCGTGTGCGCAGATCATGGTCATACGCTCGATGGTCTCTTCCCGGATCGCATCCAGGCGCTCGGCAGAGGCGATCCCGGCCTGGAGCAGGCTATCCCGGTAGGTGACAACCGGATCCACAGCCCGCCAGGCTTCAATTTCTTCTTTGGTGCGGTAGGCGTTCTGATCGGAAGTGGAATGGCCGCACAGGCGGTAGGTGATGGTATCCAGAAGGACGGGACCTTTTCCCTCGTGCAGAAGAGCCAGCTTCCGCTCCATGGCGTCAATCACAGCCAGCGGATTATAGCCGTCTACCCGCTCTGCATACATCTGGGTGGGACTGACCCCGGAGCCCGTGCGGGCCAGCATGTCATAGGCCATGGTCTCGCCCCGGGTCTGACCGCCCATACCGTAGGCGTTATTAAAAATATGGTACAAAATGGGCATGCCCTGATCCTGACCGGTCTCCCACAGAGTGCGGAACTGATCCATGGAAGCGAAGTTCATGGCCTCCCACACAGGGCCCCGGCCCAGAGCGCCGTCTCCGATATTGCAGACAACCACGCCGTCCCGTCTGTTGATCTTTTTAAACAGCGCCGCTCCGGTAGCAATGGTACCGCTGCCGCCGACAATGGCATTGTTGGGGTAGACGCCGAAGGGCAGGAAGAAAGCATGCATGGAGCCGCCCATACCTTTATGGAAACCGGTTTCCCGGGCCAGAATTTCACTCAGGGCACCGTAGAGGACAAAGCGGACAGCCAGTTCCTTCACCGTGTCGGCCGGTCCCATTTTTTCCACGGCCCGCAGCGTGCGCCCGTCCAGAAAGTTCTCCATTATATCCAGAAGAGTCTGGTCCTCCAGTTTCTGAATGCAGGACAGGCTTTTGGCCAGAATTTCGCTGTGGCTGCGGTGGCTGCCAAAGGTGAAATCATTCTGGCCCAACAGGAAAGCCTCGCCTACCGAGGCGGCTTCCTGGCCCAGAGACAGATGGGCAGGACCGGGATAGGTTGTATTGATGCCCCGGTAGGCCCCCTGGGTCTTGATCTCGTGGAGGGCAGACTCGAACTCCCGGAGTATGGTGATGTCCCGCCAGATGCGGACCAGGGCCTCATCTCCGTATTTTTTCCGCTCCTCGGAGATGGGCGTGTGGTACGCGTTGACAGGAATATCTTCAAAATGGATGGTGCCCGGGGCGCGCAGCTCGACGGGATCCACAAACAGACTTTTCGGCATTTTTCTGACCTCCCTTACAATTGAAACAAAGCTTCCCGGAGAATCTCGCCCACGGTCGGGTGGGGGAACACCAGCTTTTTCAGCCGCTCCACAGGCAGTTCCGTGTCCACCATCATGGCGGCGGGCAGGATGAGCTCCGAGGCGTAGCTTCCGATCATGTGGCAGCCCAGCACCCGGTGGGTATCGTTGTCCACGACCAGCTTGATAAAGCCCCGGCCCCTTTCGTTCTCCGCCTGGTAGCGGCCGGCATAATTCATGGGCAGCTTGACCTGCTTTACCGACAGGCCCTGCGCCTCGGCGCTCTCTTTTGTCTCCCCTACATCGGCCACTTCCGGCTCTGTATACAGCACGGTGGGGACGACCTGGTAGCGCATCTCATCGCTCTGGCCGAGCATATGGTGCACGGCTGCCTCTGCCTCCCGGTAGGCGGTGTGGGCCAGCATGGACTTGCCGTTGCAGTCCCCCACGGCGTACACACCGGCCACATTGGTGCACAGATGCCGGTCCGTGACAATGGCCGCCCGTTCCCGCTCAATCCCCAGATTTTCCAGCCCGAGGCCGTCGGTATAGGGCTTTCTGCCCACGCTCACCAGCACTTTATCGCAGGAAAGGGTCCGGCGCTCTCCTTTTTCCTCATATACCACACTGTCCGCCGTCAGTTCCTTTACCGGGCAGGACAGTTTGAAGTCCATCGTGTTCCGGTACTCGTCCATAATGACGCGGCACATATCCGGATCCACCGGTCCGGCGATCTTGGGCAGGGCCTCGATGACCGTCACCCGGCAGCCTACGGAGGCGAAATAGCAGGCCATTTCCAGGCCGATGACGCCGCCGCCGATCACGGCCAGATTTTTGGGAAGCGTTTCGCAGGCGAGCAGTTCCCGGTTGGTGACGGCAAAACCGGAAGCAAGGGCCTCCTTCAGACCGGGGATGGGGGGAATGGCGGACTCTGAGCCGGAGGCCAGCACCAGTCGGGTCCCGCAGTATTCTTCTTTTCCAGAGGCGACCAGGAAACCGTCGGCTGCCCGGCCTTCTATCCGTCCGTTTTCAGGAATTACCGTGACGCCGCTGGCCTTCATAGAGGCGGCTACGCCGCTCACCAGGCTTTTGACGACCCGGTTTTTCCGTTCTATGACTTTCTTATGGTCGAAGGAAACTTTTTCTCCTACAACACCAAACGCCGCACTCTGGGTTGCGTGGCGGTAGAGCTTGGCGGAGTACAGCAGGGTCTTGGTGGGAATGCAGCCCTCATTGAGGCAGGTCCCGCCCAGATGTTTTCCCTCCAGAAGGGCCACATGCATGCCTCCCTGGGCTGCCCGTTCGGCGCACAGATATCCTCCCGGGCCTCCGCCGATGACGATCAGATCATATTTCTCCATGGTTTCCTCCTTTACCTGGCGAGCAGAGCGGTGAACTGTTCTAACTGGGCACACAGCTTCTGCATGAACCGACCGGCCGGTGCGCCGTCCACGGCCCGGTGATCCACCGTCAGGGACAGGCCCATGGCGGGATAGAAGGCGGGACTGCCGTCCGGTGCCGGCCGCACCTGCTGGGTGATGCCGCACACGCCCAGAATGGCGGTCTGCGGCGGGTTGATGATGGGGGTAAAGCTGACCACGCCGGTGCTGCCCAGATTGGTTACCGTGAAGGAAGCGCCGGTGAGAAGGTCAGGGCTGATTTTTCCCGTGCGTGCCTGACCTGCCAGGTCTTTCACCTCCCGGGAGATCTCCAGAAGGCTCTTTTCATCCGCATGGAAGATGGTGGGAACCATCAGACCCCGGGGCGTATCCACGGCTACGCCCAGATTGACATGACGGAACCGGCGCAGCGTATCTCCTTCCAGCATGTGGGCATTCAGATCCGGAAACGACGGGAGAATCCGGCTCACGGCGAAAAGAAGCATATCCCCCAGGGTGATGCCGGAAAATTCCTCTGTCTGCTTCAGAAGAAGGCGGTACGCCTGAATGGCAGAGGCATCAAAAGTAAAGTTCTCCGTCAGCTGTGCCATGGTCTGCAAAGAGGTGGTCATGGAGCGGGAGATGACTTTGCGGATGCCCGGCAGGGGCACATCCTCGTACTCGCTCTCAGGACCCCGGGCCGGCGCCGGAGCCGGGCAAGGCGCGGGGACCGGTGCCGATTTCGCGGCAGGGATCTCCTGTTCCATCAGGCGGCGGACATCCCGCTCAATGACGCGCCCGTCAGGACCAGTGGGGACGGCCAGGGCCGGATCCACCCCTGCGCACTCTGCCAGTTTTCTGGCCCGGGGGGAGATCGGTGCGCCGCCGGACGCCGGACCGACGGCCGAAGGGGGCGAAGGCGCTGCCGGCGGGACAGCGGGCGAAGGCGTAGTCCCCGGTTCCGCCGGCGGCACCACTGCCGGGGCCGAACTGCCGGGCCGGAGAGCGGAACAGTCGTCACCTTTTTGCCCGATGGCGCACACATTCACCAGACAGGGCACTTCCTCTCCATCCTGGAAATAAATCTCCAGAAGTTCCCCGGAAGCGGTGGATTCGCATTCAAAAGAGGCCTTGTCCGTCTCGTAGCTGAAAAGCACATCTCCTGTCTTTATGATGTCCCCAATTTTCTTTTCCCATTTACTGATAATGCATGACTCAACTGTGATGCCGGCTTTGGGCATAAGCACTGCTTCCGCCATGGTGATTCCTCCCTTATGTAGTACTCGGGGCCAGTGCCCCGTCCCTCTCGTCCCAAACTAGTTCCACGCCCAGCTTTTCCAGCCGGTCAATCCACGGCTGGGGCGGCCGCAGGTCGGTAATGAGTCTGTCCACCAGAGATAGAGCGCCCAGCGCGACGAAACCGTTCCGGTCAAACTTTCGGTGATCTGCCAGCAGTATGGTTCGATCCGCCGCCGCCATCATGGCCTGCTTGACCTGCACGATGTCCTCATCGGAATCAGCCATGCCCAGGCGGGTGTTGATACCGCGGCAGGACAGAATGGTCCAGTCCACATGGAACGATGCAATGGCCCGCAGGGCATGAGGCCCCGCCAGAGCCAGCAGTTCCGGCTTCAGTGTCCCGCCGGTGGATAGAATATGCCAGCTCTTCTGTTCATTCATCTCCCGAAGAATTTCCAGAGAATTGGTGATGAGGGTAATATTCTTCAGCGGATGCATGGCCCGAACGGCATATGCGGCGGTGGAGCTCTCATCCACCATGACGGTGTCCCCGTCCTGGAGCATGGCCGCAAGGCGGCGGGCAATCGCCAGTTTCCCCTCCGGATTGGTATTTTTCCGAATGGCAAAGGGGGGAGCTGTCCGTTCCTCACTGCGGAGGATGGCACCGCCGTATGTGCGGCTGGCCACTCCGTCCTGTTCCAGCCGCTCCAGGTCCCGCCGGATCGTCTCTTCTGAGACAGCGAACTGGGAGCTGAGCTGGCTCACCAGCACACGGCCCTCCGCTTTCAAACACTCTGCAATGCGGCTTCGCCTCTCCGCTGCCAGCATAGAAAGACCCCCTCTTGACACGAAATGGGACAATGCAGGTTACGCCCCAAGAATATACCGAAATCCACAATTTGTCAAGGAAAAACCAACACATTACAGCAAAAAATGTGGGATTACTTTTGATTTTTGCGGAATGGACGAGTGTTTCAACGAGAACAGAGGCAGGGATTCCACACTCCCAAGACCGTGGGATGAATGGCATGTCTCTTGAAAAACACCTGAATCCATAGGATAATACATAAAACCACGGGACATACGGGGGTAGCCTGTTGAGCTCGATGCATTCGTATCGTTGAGCAGGAAGTCCCCGCCTTCATGGGAAACATAGTCGGCAGGAGCATGGCACATAAAACCAACAGCCGGGAGGGTAGATCCCCTCCCGGTCCAGGTATGCGCGGCAGACGGATTATTTCCCAAATGTCGGAAGAAATGAGGAGCCGGAAAAGACCTGGCCGGGGCTGTGTTCTGCAGCCGGGCGGAGAGCTGGAACCGGTCATCCGGCTGCTGCTTTCAAGGGACTTTTGCGCCGAAGGAGACTTCCCGGGACATGGTAT
>CAZGAM010000047.1:6757-13463 GCA_964523685.1 uncultured Oscillospiraceae bacterium
GTCAAATTGGCCAAAAAACGGGAGAGCTGCGCGGACATATTTGCCAGGATAAACAAATTACTGCATAAAATGCAGGGAGAAATGAATATTTATTGACTTTTTTTGGATATAAGCCTAAAATGATTGCATCCTTATTCATGTGGGGCCGCCGTGCCGGCCCTGGAGAAAGATAGAAGATATATACACGAAACGGCGGCAAACGGGTGCAGGCCGGAATCTCCGCTTTGGCGGGACTGAGCGGCAGCCCGGAAAGCCGCCGCGCTTGGCGCGTGAACCGGTTTTGAATCTTTGCATGCAGGAGAATCAAATATGGACAAAGAGAAAGTGAAAAAAGTCGTTTTGGCTTATTCCGGAGGGCTGGATACCTCTGTGATTATTCCCTGGCTGAAGGAAAATTACAACAACTGCGAAGTGGTTGCGGTGGCCGGAGATGTGGGCCAGGGGGATGAACTGGAGGGCCTGGAGGAGAAAGCACGCCAAACGGGCGCTTCCAAACTGTATATCGCGGACCTGAAGGATGAGTATGTCAATGAGTTTATCATCCCCACCATGAAGGCCGGCGCGGTCTATGAAGAGTATCTTCTCGGTACCAGTCATGCCCGCCCCTGCATTGCCCGGAGTCTGGTGGAGATTGCTAAAAAAGAAGGCGCGGACGCCATCGCCCATGGCTGCACGGGCAAGGGAAACGACCAGGTGCGCTTTGAGCTGGCTGTGAAGCATTTTGCCCCGGATATGCCGATTATTGCGCCTTGGCGGGAGTGGAGCATCAAGTCGAGGGAGGAAGAAATCGACTATGCCGAGGCCCACCACATTCCCCTTCGGATCAGCCGGGAGACGAACTATTCCAAGGACAAGAACCTGTGGCATTTGAGTCATGAAGGGCTGGACCTGGAAGACACGGGGAATGAGCCCCAATATGAAAAGCCGGGCTTTTTGGAGATGGGTGTCTCTCCGCTGCAGGCCCCGGATACGCCCACCTATATCACGCTGGAATTTGAGCAGGGGGTGCCGACAGCGCTGGACGGAGAGAAGATGAGCCCCAGAAACATCATCACGAAACTCAATGAGATCGGCGGGGCGAACGGCATTGGGATCCTGGACATCGTCGAGAACCGGCTGGTCGGCATGAAATGCCGGGGCGTTTATGAGACCCCGGGCGGCACCATCCTCTACAAGGCGCATAAGGTGCTGGAGAGTATCTGCCTGGACAAGATGACGGCGCACGAGAAGGAAAAGCTCTCGATTACCTTCGCGGAGCTGGTATACAACGGCCAGTGGTACAGCCCTCTCCGGGAGGCTCTGAGTGCTTTTGTGGACAAGACGCAGGAGCGGGTTACCGGCAAAGTGCGGCTGAAACTGTATAAGGGGAATATGATCAACGCCGGGGTATGGAGCCCTTACAGCCTGTATTCTGAGAAAATTGCCACTTTTGGGGAGAGCGATTACAACCAGAAGGATGCGGAAGGATTCATTACCCTGTATGGTCTGCCCACGAAGGTGCAGGCCCTGGTAGACGGGCAGAAGTAAATAATATCCTCCCGGAGAAAAGTCAAATTCCTGCACGGACCGGCGGCCTTGTGCAGGAATTGTTGTGCAGACGGGAAAAATGGAGGCACTTTATGGCAAAGCTGTGGGCCGGCGTCACCGCCGGGGTGACGGACAGGCTGGCGGACGATTTTAACTCCTCCCTTGGCTTCGACTGCCGGATGTACAGGCAGGATATTCAGGGGAGCATGGCCCATGCAAAAATGCTGGGGGCCCAGGGAATCATTGCTCCGGAGGAGGCGCAGGCTCTGACAGAAGGTCTGGCGGGTATCCTGGCGGATCTGGACAGTGGAAAGCTGTCTTTTGACAGGGACAGCGAGGATATCCATATGTTTGTAGAGCAGGTCCTGACGGAACGGCTGGGAGACGTGGGCAAAAAGCTCCATACCGCCCGAAGCCGGAATGATCAGGTGGCCCTGGATTTACGGCTGTACCTCCGGGAGGCGGCGGAGGGGATCCGCGGCCGGATCCTGGCGCTGATGGAGGCTCTTCTGGAGCAGGCAAAAGAACATAAACAGGATATCATGCCCGGTTATACCCATCTGCAGAGGGCTCAGCCTGTCAGTTTCGGGCATCACCTGCTTGCCTACTGCAGCATGCTTCGCAGGGACATTGGCAGGCTGGAGGACGCTGTCCGGCGTATGGATGTCTCACCCATCGGGTGCTGTGCGCTGGCAGGCACCAGTTATCCCACGGATCGGAGGATGGAGGCAGATCTTCTGGGCTTTGGCCAAGTGGCGGCAAACAGTATGGACGGGGTATCGGACCGGGATTTCTGCCTGGAGACTCTCAGTTCCCTCTCTATTCTGATGATGCACCTTTCCCGCCTGGCGGAGGAGATGGTTCTCTGGTCGAGCTGGGAATTCCGGTTTATTGAACTGTCTGACAGCTATACAACCGGCTCTTCCATGATGCCTCAGAAGCGGAACCCGGACATGGCGGAACTGATCCGGGGCAAAACAGGCAGGGTCTACGGCGATCTGGTGGCCCTTCTCACCACGATGAAAGGGCTGCCCCTTGCCTATAACAAAGATATGCAGGAGGACAAGGAAGCGGTATTTGACGGGGTGGATACGGCAGAGCGCTGCCTGGATGTGCTGGAGCCTATGGTGCGAACCATGAAAGTCAACCGGGAGAATATGCTCTCGGCCGCAAAGAGCGGGTTCATCAACGCCACGGACCTGGCGGATTACCTGGTGAGAAAGGGACTCCCCTTCCGGGATGCTTATAAAATATCCGGAAGCCTGGTGGCGGAATGCATGGCCCGGGGTACGGTTCTGGAAGAACTGCCGCTGGAAGTCTTTCAGAAGTTCAGCCCTCTGTTTGGGGAGGATCTGTACCCGGCGATTGATCTGCATGCATGCATGGAAAAACGTTCCTCCGAAGGCGGCACTTCCCTGGCCTCTGTGGAGGAGCAGATCCGGCAAACGGAGGAATTTCTCCGCAGCACAGGCGGCCAATAGAGTGGATCCTGGTATCTTCCGTAGAGATGGGAAGGGTGCTGCGCAGATTGGGCAATGCACGGGTACGCCTGAAAAATTCCATCCACAGATGTCAGGACAAAGACTGTTCCCCACATCACCCCCTTTGTTCTCTGGGAAGATTGCCGTTGTCGCTGCATGTCCTGCAAGGTTATGCAAATTCAGGGCCCTTCCTGATGGTGGGAAGGCCCAGTCCCTGAAATAACCAATACCAGGTATTACCCAAAAGGCTCCGGGGGACAGCCTGTCTGCGGTGTTTTGGCGTCGGCCGGGCCAGGCTGTCAGATCGCCGGAGAGAGTAAGAGGCAGCTGAGCTGGCGGCAGAGGGGAGTTCCATAGAGGCGGAGTGTTTGAACAGGTTTGCCTTTTTGCCCAGTTCCTGCTATAATGTAGAGCGAAAAGAGGCTAAAAGGAGGGAATACAGTTGGATATAAGGGGTCATAAGGATTTGAAGGGGCGCAGTTTCCTGACGCTGCTGGATTATGAGCCGGAGCAGATTGAGGATCTGCTGGACCTGTCCGCCTGGCTGAAGGAGCAGAAGAAAAGGGGAAACGCCCAACCCCTCTGCCCGGGCAAGAATATAGCCCTTGTCTTTGAGAAAACAAGTACCCGGACCCGGTGCAGCTTTGAGGTGGCAGCGGCCGATCTGGGGATGACGGCGGTATATATCGATCCAAAATCCTCTCAGCTGGGGAAAAAGGAGAGCATTGCGGATACAGCCAGGGTACTGGGACGCCTTTTTGACGGGATAGAATACCGTGGCTTCGGGCAGGAACGGGTGGAAGCGCTCGCTTCCTATTCAGGTGTGCCCGTTTGGAATGGCCTTACCAATGAATTCCATCCTACGCAGGTACTGGCGGATCTGCTGACCATCCGGGAACATTTTGGCTCCCTGGCCGGGCGGAAGCTGGTGTATCTGGGGGATGCCCGGTACAATATGGGCAATTCGCTGATGGTTGGCTGTGCCAAGATGGGACTGCACTTTACCGCCTGTGCCCCGGAAGCGTATTTCCCCCGGAAGGAGCTGGTGAGCCGGTGCCGGCAGATTGCCGAAACCACCGGGGCAGCGCTTTGCTTTGAAACCGACCCGGGGAAAGCGGTCCAGGGAGCGGATGTGCTCTATACCGATGTCTGGGTCTCCATGGGGGAACCGGAGGAAGTATGGGCGCAGCGGATCCATGACCTTCTCCCCTACCGGATCGACGGAGCCCTTCTGGAGAAGGCGGGGGCACAGTGCCGGTTTATGCACTGTCTGCCGGCATTCCATGATCTGCAGACGGATATCGGCCGGGAAATTCATGAAAAGTTCGGTCTGGACTGCATGGAAGTGAGCGACGAGGTCTTCGAGGGACCCCAGTCTATCGTTTTCGATGAGGCGGAGAACCGCCTCCATACTATCAAGGCGGTGATGGCCGCTACGCTGCTCTGAAACCGGGAGGATCCATGGAGAAGGCTTATCTTGTACTGAATAACGGAGCGGTTTTCCAGGGAGAGCGTATCGGCGCGCCGGGGGATGGCCTGGGAGAACTGGTATTTACGACCGGCATGGAGGGCTATCTGGAAACCCTGACAGATCCCAGCTATGCCGGGCAGATTATTCTGCAGACCTTTCCCCTGATAGGCAATTACGGCGTGATAGAGCCGGATTTCGAGGGTCCCTGCCTGGCAAGGGGCTATGTGGTTCGGGAACTGTGTTCCAGACCCTCGAATTTTCGAAGCCAGTATGATCTGGACCGGTTTCTCAAGGAGCGGGGTGTGCCCGGCCTTGCCGGGATCGATACCAGAGCGGTGGCCAAAATGATCCGCACCCAGGGGGTTATGAACGCCAAAATCTGTGCCCAGGTGCCGGAAGACCGGGAAGATATTGCCGCCTACCTGGTCCGGGATGCAGTGGCCGGTGCCAGTTCCCGGGAAGTGTCTGTCTATCCGGCGCAGGGAGAGGAGAAATTCTCCGTAGCCCTCCTGGATTACGGGGCAAAGCGGAACATTGTCCGGAACCTCACCCGGCGGGGCTGCCGGGTGACGGTGTTTCCCCAGAACACACCTGCGCAGGATGTGCTGGGGGTGAAGCCGGATGGACTGATGCTCTCCAACGGACCCGGGGACCCGGCGGAGAACACCTACTGCATCCGGCAGCTGGAGCTCCTTCTGGGGCAGCTGCCAATTTTTGGCATCTGCCTGGGGCACCAGCTGGCGGCACTGGCAGCGGGGGGGACAACTCTGAAACTGAAATACGGCCACCGGGGGGCCAATCAGCCGGTTCGCTGCCTCACGGACGGTCGGTGCTATATTACCAGCCAGAATCATGGCTACGCCGTGAACAGCGAGAGTATGAAAGGGCTGGCGGAGCTTTCTTATGTCAATGCCAACGACGGGAGCTGCGAGGGTCTGGACTACCCGGATCTGAACTGTTTTACGGTGCAGTTCCATCCGGAGGCAAGCGGCGGGCCCCACGATACGGAATTTCTTTTTGACCGGTTTCTGGCGATGATGGGAGGGAACAGCCATGCCGAAAGATGAGAGCATACGCAAGGTCATGGTAATTGGTTCCGGCCCCATTGTCATTGGGCAGGCGGCGGAGTTTGACTACGCCGGCGCCCAGGCCTGCCGGGTGCTGCGCCAGGAGGGTATCAACACCGTACTGGTCAACTCCAATCCGGCGACCATTATGACCGATAAGCATCTGGCAGACGAGATCTATCTGGAGCCGCTGACTGCCGAGACGGTCCGGCGGATCCTGGCCAAGGAACGCCCGGACGGGCTGCTGGCGGGTCTGGGCGGTCAGACAGGCCTCACCATCGCCATGCAGCTGAGCCGGGACGGGACTCTGGACCGATATGGCGTGCGTCTGCTGGGCTCGCCCATCGAGGCGATTGAAAAAGCGGAAGACAGGGATCTATTCAAAAAGACCCTGGAGGCAATCGGCCAGCCGGTGATTCCGTCCGATATAGCTGTTGATTTAGAGGGAGCACAGAAAATCGCCGGAGAGATCGGCTACCCTGTGATTATCCGGCCTGCCTATACCCTGGGCGGTACCGGCGGAGGGATCGCCCACAATGAGGAAGAACTGCGCCTGATTGCAGGAAGGGGTCTGGACCTGTCCCCCATTACCCAAATTCTGGTGGAGCGGTGCATCTCCGGCTGGAAAGAGATCGAATTTGAGACCATGCGGGACGGGGCGGGCAATGGAATTGCGGTATGCTCCATGGAAAATGTGGACCCGGTGGGGATTCACACCGGGGACTCGGTTGTGGTAGCCCCGGCTTTGACGCTCAGCGATAAGGAGTACCAGATGCTCCGCACGGCGGCGCTGGATATTATCACGGCGGTGGGGATTATAGGCGGATGCAACGGTCAGTTTGCGCTCAATCCGGACAGTTTTGAGTATGCCGTGATCGAGGTCAATCCCCGGGTATCCCGCTCTTCCGCCCTGGCCTCCAAGGCGACCGGCTATCCGATCGCCAAACTGAGCACGAAAATTGCCCTGGGCTATACCCTGGACGAGGTGAAAAACGAGGTCACCGGCAAGACCTGCGCCTGCTTTGAACCGGCGCTGGACTATGTGGTGGTAAAGTTCCCCAAGTGGCCCTTCGACAAGTTCATGGGTTCAAGCCGCGCTTTGGGCACCCAGATGAAGGCCACCGGCGAGGTCATGGCCATAGCGAACAGCTTTGAAATGG
>CAZGAM010000048.1:0-3047 GCA_964523685.1 uncultured Oscillospiraceae bacterium
GCATCTGCCTGGGAAGCCAAAGGAAGGAGCCTCGAAGAGGCGTCTGCACTTCCGGTTAGTCACAAGCTCCGAGGTCTATACCTCGTGAGTAGTTGACTCGATTACCTCCAAAAAAGCCATGTCCTATTATTATAATGTGGTTCAGGTTCTTCTGTCAAGCAGTTCCACATATTTCTCCCGGTAGGCGGCAAAACTGCCTTCCTCCAGTGCCTGACGAATCTCCTCCAGAAGATGATTATAAAACCACAGGTTATGCATCACCGCCAGGCGAAGAGCCAGGGCCTCCTTGGCCATGAACAGATGGCGCAGGTAGGCCCGACTGTATCTCCGGCAGACCGGGCAGCCGCATTCCGGGTCGATGGGGCCCTCGTCTCTGGCGTACTTTTCGTTTTTCAGATTGAGAATCCCCTGTTTGGTAAAAAGGTGGGCATGTCTGCCGTTTCGGGCCGGCATCACGCAATCAAAAAGATCCATCCCGCGCCAGACGCCCTCCAGAATATTCCCCGGTGTGCCTACCCCCATGAGATAACGGGGTCTGTCCGCGGGCATGACCTCCTGCACCGCCTCGATCGTGTCATACATTTGCTGACGGGTCTCCCCCACCGCCAGGCCTCCAATGGCGTAGCCTGGCAGATCCAGTTCCGCGATGGCCTTCATGTGCTCTATCCGCAGGTCCTGATAGATGCCGCCCTGGTTGATTCCAAAGAGCATCTGACCGTGGTTGATCGCATCCGGCTGGCTGTTATATTCCTCTAAGGCCTTTTTGCATCGGACCAGCCAGCGGTAGGTACGGGCACAGGATGCCTCAAAGTATTCCCGGGGAGAGGGGATCTTTACGCACTCATCGAAAGCCATCGCCACATCACTGCCCAGATTCGCCTGGATACGGATGCTCTGCTCCGGACCAATGAACAGTTGTCGGCCATCCACATGGCTTTGAAACGTCACGCCTTCCTCGGTAATTTTCCGCCGTCCTGCCAGGGAAAAGACCTGAAAGCCGCCGCTGTCTGTGAGAATCGGTCCCCGCCACGCCATGAACCGGTGAAGTCCGCCCATGTCCCGAATCAGTTCATCCCCCGGGCGCACATGCAGGTGGTAGGTATTGGAAAGTTCCACCTGACAGCCTACCGCTTCCAGATCCGCCGCGGAAAGTCCTCCCTTGATGGCTGCCGCCGTTCCCACATTCATAAAAGCCGGCGTCTGCACCACGCCGTGGGGCGTCACAAACGCCCCTCTCCTGGCATATCCTTCTCCCTGCTTCAAGACTGTGAACATACTGTCCTCCTGTTTTCCCTCTGCCCGGGGCCAATCTCAAGGCCCGTTTCAGGCAGCTGAAAAGCTCTCTTTGGGGCTGCTGCGCCTTGTTTCCCCGGTGCTGCCGGGAGGAACGGGGATCTCTCCTGCTCTCCGGCAGGCTTCTGTTCCGCTCCTGTTCGGAGGCAGATCGGGACATGCGTTCCGCTCCGGTGCTTTTCCTGTCCTGGTTTTATGGCTGCCTGTCGCAGAGAAACATGGCGTCTCCAAAGGAGAAGAACCGATATTCCCGGTTCACCGCTTCCCTGTAGGCTGCCAAAATATTCTCTCTGCCTGCCAGCGCCGAGACCAGCATAATCAGCGTGGATCCCGGCAGGTGGAAATTGGTAACCAGCTCATCCACGCAGCGGAAACGGTAGCCCGGGTAGATAAAGATATCCGTCCACCCGCTCCCGGCATGGAGAACGCCGTCCTCCCCGGTAAAGCTCTCCAGGGTGCGGCAGGTAGTCGTGCCCACCGCTGCGATGCGGCCGCCTTCCGCCTTTGTCCGGTTCACGGTCCGCGCTGTCTCTTCCGGTACAGTACAAAATTCCGCATGCATGGCATGCTCTTCTATATTTTCCTCTCTCACCGGCTGGAAGGTTCCCAGGCCCACATGCAGGGTGAGAAAACAAACCTTTACCCCTTTTTGCCGGATCCTGTCCAGCAGTTCCGGTGTAAAATGCAGTCCTGCGGTGGGTGCCGCGGCGCTGCCCGGCTCCCGGGAATACACCGTCTGGTACCGCTCCGGATCGTCCAGCTGCTCCTTGATGTAGGGAGGAAGGGGCATTGTGCCCAGCCGTTCCAGAAGTTCCAGGAAGATCCCCTCGTACTGGAAACGGACAATCCGGTTCCCGCCTTCCGCCGCTCCTTCCACCTCCCCGGTAAGTTCGCCATCGCCGAAAGTCATCTGACTGCCCGGATGCAGTTTTCGCCCGGGTCTGGCCAGGCATTCCCACCGGCCCCCGCCCAAATCCCGCAAAAGCACCAGTTCCACCGCACCGCCCGTCGATCTGGTGCCAATCAGCCTGGCAGGGATCACCCGGGAGTCGTTGAGGACCAGGCAGTCCTCCGGACGCAGATAGTCCGGCAGATCCGTAAAATGGCGGTGCTCCATTTTCCCGGTGGTTTTATCCAGAATCAGAAGACGGGAACTGTCCCGTCGTTCCTGGGGCGTCTGGGCAATCAGGCGCTCCGGCAGATCATATAGAAACTCCGATGTTTTCAATGTTCTTCTCCCTGATATGGTTTAACGCAGAGCCGGGCTGCTCTCTGCCGGTCAGACGGATTTCCCCCGCGCCAGGATCTCCGGCTGCCTGTCCGAATTTTGACGATAGCGCCGCTTTTCCCGGTTTTCCCAGAATTTTTCCTTTACGAAATCGCCGGAATATGTTATCATTTTACAGGAAACGGAGAGGCGGCAGGTTTTGCCGGGGAGGAAAAAGCGGACGCCCGTTACCGTTCAGGGAGATTTTTTCCCCGGCTTCTTCCCAGCTGCCTAATAATATTCCATATCGGCCTGGTTGTCAATCACGGAGCGCGTGGTTCTCATACTGCCAGGTTTCAGGAGGTTGAACCGATGGAAAAACTGAAAGTCGGCGTCATTGGCGGTACAGGTATGGTAGGACAGCGTTTTGTAAGTCTGCTGGCTGATCATCCCTGGTTTCAACTTACGCAGATCGCTGCCAGCGCCCGCAGTGCCGGAAAAAGCTACGAAGAGGCGATTGGGAACAGATGGGCCCTGGAGGAACCTC
>CAZGAM010000048.1:3057-13233 GCA_964523685.1 uncultured Oscillospiraceae bacterium
ATGCCGTGGAGGACACCGAGCAGATCGCCGCGGAAGTGGATTTTGTCTTCTCCGCCGTGGATATGAAGAAGGAAGAAATTCAGGCTCTGGAAGAGAAATACGCCAGGCTGGAGTGCCCGGTGGTCTCCAACAACAGTGCCCACCGCTGGACGGATGACGTACCCATGGTGATCCCGGAGATCAACCCCGAACATCTGCAGATCATCCCCGCCCAGCGGAAAAGACTGGGAACCCGGCGCGGTTTCATCGCCGTGAAAAGCAACTGTTCCCTGCAGAGTTATGTCCCTGCTCTCCACCCGCTGAAAGACGAGTTCGGCCTGAGCCAGGTGTTGGTGTGCACATACCAGGCCATATCAGGAGCCGGCAAGACATTTAAAACCTGGCCTGAGATGGTAGACAACGTCATCCCCTACATCGGCGGGGAAGAGGAAAAAAGTGAACAGGAACCCATGAAAATCTGGGGCAGGGTATCCGGGGACCACATTGAAAACGCCTCGGCTCCCTCCATCACGGCCCAGTGTCTGCGCGTTCCCTGCTCCAACGGCCACATGGCAGCCGTATTCGCCCGCTTCCACCGCAAGCCGACCCAGGAAGAGATCCTCTCCCGGTGGGCCAGTTTTAGTGCCTTGCCCCAGCAGCTGCATCTCCCCTCCGCACCAGAGCAGTTCCTCCACTATTTTGAACAGCCGGATCGGCCCCAGACACGGCTGGACCGCACTTTGGAAGGCGGCATGGCCGTAAGTATCGGGAGGCTGCGCCCTGATAGTCAGTATGACTATAAATTCGTATGTCTGAGCCATAACACGCTTCGGGGTGCTGCCGGCGGAGCCGTTCTGCTGGCAGAACTCCTTCGAAGCCAAGGGTGGCTGGACCGATAACCTGGCGGGGCAGGCGCGCCATCATGCCGCTCGAACGGCTGCTCTCCGGCGGCCGTGCGAGCGGCGTGCATTCAATCGCGCTTTCTCCTGAAAATCAGACCCTTTATGACGAGTCGTAGGGTTATTCGCTCCAGCCAGGAGGATTTGGCCTCCTTCGGCACCGGTACATCCGGTCTGCCTTTTGAGAGTGCTTATCCTGAAAGCTCCCCTCAAATATTTTCGTTTTTCAATGACTCCATGAGCTCTCCTTTTCTTATGTGGGCTATTGCGTACATCATGGAGACAAGCACTACGATCCATGCGCCGACCACCGCAAGGACAACAGCCAGCCAGGGTAGGTGGAAAGTCGCCTCACAGCCTCGGAGAACAGACCTGTATAGAAGATACGCCACAAAAAAGGAAATCGGAATAGCCCATACAAGCGCCTTGATTTCGATCAGAAGGCACTCTAAATACATCATCCGCCGAAAGTCCGACCTGGTCATACCTACTGATGCCAGCATGGCGTATTCTCTTGTGCGCAGAGTGACACTGGCATAGATCGTATGGAAGACATTTGACGCCGCGATCAGGGAAATCAGTACAACAAATCCACAGGAAAAAGTCCGAACAATCTTGACTATATCTTGTTTTGACTCTCCCGGTGTCACACGATCAAGACCGTTTTCCGGCGGCCCATCAGATTCTTCCGGCCTGGGCGTATATTCTGACCTGCCGCCAACTGCTTCGGTCAAATAATCGGTAAAAGCGGCCGCGCTGAGGAACAGTACCATGCTCATGAGCAGGCTCAGAATGATGATCCGGGCTTTTTTCCTGCTCCGCTTCACATTTCGGCTTGCGAGAACACCCGGCAGGCCAAACAGTACATAGGTCAGTTTGGCGGTTTTGGCCGGCTTTCCCCCCGCCGTCACATCCCGGCTCTGGTGAATTGCCTCTATCGCGTTCATCCCGGCAGCCCGTCGGGCGGGAATCCAGGCGGAGAAAATCACCGCCAGCAGGGATAGTACAGCGGCTATCAGAACCGACACGGGCGAAACTTTGACAGTCATAGGCGCATTTCCGAAATAGGAATTGGCAAACAGATCTCCCAGGCCCAGGAGCGCAGCGCCGATTCCTCCGATCCCGGAGAGAATACCAAGCGGAATTCCGATGGCGCTTACGGTTAAAGCCTCCAACAGCACCATATAATGAAGCTGCTTCCAGGTAGCTCCTATAGAAGATAGAAGGCCAAATTGTCGGGTCCGCTCTGAAACGGATAGGGAAAATGCATTGTAAATCACTGCCGCGGCAGCAAGAAGTATGAGAACAAGGACAAGGGCTGACAGTCTGTACACCACGGTCAGGAAGGAATGGTACCGGAAGGAGTCTGAAAACGCCAGCAATTCCTGGTTAATCTGATGGCTGCTGTCCCCCAAATCGTTTTCTTCCAGAAAAGAATAGAGATCCCCCGGGTGCTTCATGCGGAAATAGGTATCATAGAGATACCGGGAAGATGGTTTCCCGTCGGCACGGGTGAAAGCGGTATAACCAGGCGCGGAATTTGTCTCCATCTTCAGAGGCAGCCTCTCATAAAATCCGGTGACCGTATAGGTTCGCTCTTCTCTTGTTTCCAGCTCTTCCCCGTTCAGGACATCCAAGCCGCTGTTATCAACATGGCAATAGGAAGTTTCCTGGGTAAGCACCCTACCATCCAAAACTCTGACGCCAAGAGATAGAGTCCATGTGTCACCCACTCTGTACTCTCTCCCGCCGCTCCGGACAAGATGCTCCGGAAGAAGGATTTCATCCTCTGCCGCGGGGAAGGAACCGGCAATCAGGTGGATGGGGAGGATATCCTCGGCTCCCTCTCCCAGCCCCAGAAGATAGATATAGGGCTTGCAGGCATCGCCGCTGCCCTCCGTAACGGCATAGCCCAGCTGCTGCAGCACAACACTGTCCTCGGTCTCGCTGCTGTCCCGAATTCTCTCGTAGGTCTGATAGGTTCCGGCCAGGACCCTTCCGTGCCAGTTCCCCTGCCGGTATATCTGATCCTGGATGCCATAAAACCTCAGACTGTTGGCAAAAGTGGTCACGGCGCAGACCATCGCTGTAGAGAGTATGACGGCGATGATCACAGCTATCGTTCTTGTCCGGTTCTTCCGCAAAGACTGACTCGTCACCTTGCTAAAGATATTCACGGCTAGATCACCTCATCCCGAGTAATCTTGCCATCTTCCAGCAGGAGAATGCGTTCTGCCTGCAGAGCAATATTCTCGTCGTGGGTGATGAGAATCAGCGTCTGATTGTATTTTTTATGGGAGAGCTTTAATAGCTCCACAATCTCCCGGCTGTTCTTGGAATCCAGGTTCCCCGTCGGTTCATCCGCCAGAACCACCGCAGGCGCATTCATCAGGGCCCGGCCGATGGACACTCTCTGCTGCTGTCCGCCTGACAGCTGATTGGGCAGAGCATTCTCCCGCCCGTTCAGTTTCAGGGAGGCAACCAGCTCTTTCAGCCGGTCCTCATTCACCGCTCTCCCATCCATCAGGACCGGAAGCGTGATGTTCTCCACCACAGTAAGAACCGGGATCAAATTGTAAAACTGGTACACCAGCCCCACCTGACGGCGCCGAAAGATAGCCAGCTGTTCCTCGTTCTGTGCATAGACATCCATGCCATCCATGTATACCCTGCCGGTTGTCGGTTTATCCACCCCGCCCAAAATATGAAGAAGCGTGGATTTCCCTGATCCAGACGGTCCTATAATGGCAATGAATTCTCCCTTTTGCACAGTAAAGGAAACATGATCCAGCGCCTGTACCCGGCTCTCGCCCTCACCATAGGCCTTGCAAAGATCCTCCACTCGCAGAAGTTCCATAGTTTCCTCTCCTTATTTGGATTTGCAAGCCTATCCTATCACAAGAAGGTGACAAGCCGGTGACCTGAAAATGACAAATCTGTCACCAAAACCTACCAACCTTCATCTAGACCGTGCTGCGATAAAATCGTATCAGAAAGCGAGTTCCGCACGGTTCTCTGTTTTCCACCTTCACCGTTCCGTTCTGGGCGGTAATAATTGCCTTTGCCAAGGCAAGTCCAATGCCAAAATTCTGATCGTTTGTGTTCTTCCCCCGGTAAAAGCGCTCAAAAATGTGAGGCAGGTCTTCCGGGTCTATCCCGCTTCCGGTATCTTCTATTCGAATCTCAGTATACAGGGCATTTTCCCTGGCAGTAAGGCAGACCGTTCCCCCGGCTGGTGTATGCTCCACGCAGTTTTTCACTATATTTCCAATGGCTTCTGCCGTCCACTCCCCGTCTCCGGTGAACATACCATCACTGTGAATCACCAGGTTCTGTCCCCGCAGCTCCATGGGAATCAGCAGCGCCTCTACGGCATGGCGGAGCAGTTTTTCCGTTTCCATGGTCTTCTGTTGGAAACAGACCGCGCCTGTATCCAGTTTGGACAGCCTGAGCAGGGCTGTAATGAGCCAGTCCATCCGGGACAGAAGTCCCAAAAGTTCATAGGCGATCTCCCTGCGGCGCTCCTCCGCCAGATCCTCTTCTTCCAGAAAAGAGACCAACAGGTTCATAGTAGTCAACGGGGTGCGGACCTGATGGGAGATGTCCGCAATCAGAGCCGCCAGATACACCTTATCCTCCTGCAGCCGCTCCTTTTGCTCCAGCAGACGGAAGGTCATCTTGGTGATCTCACTCTGAAGAATCCCCAGTTCCCCCTCCTGCTGGCCGGCAATAAGCACCTGCCTGTCCCTGCTGTGCAAAATTCTGTCCAGCTCGGCGGCCATCGCTGACAGCTGTCGATACCGCTGAAAGGTGGAAGCGGCCCAAATTCCCACAAAAAGGATAGAGAGCCCTAAGGTAAAAAGGCCGAATCGGATATTCCACACCCAGGCGGCCGTCACGGACGCCGAAGACAGCAATACCTGAAGAAGAAGGATCCTGCTGACTTCTCTGTTTCGCAGCCATCTCATTCTGCTTCCAACCGATAGCCAATCCCCCGCACTGTTCGAATCAGTTGTGGATTTTGCGGGTCTTCCTCCAATTTCTCCCGCAGCCGCTTGATATAAACAGTAAGGGTATTATCGTTTACAAAATCTCCTCCCACATCCCAGATTGCCTCTAAAAGCTGGGCTCTGGTGAGAGCCGCCCCCCGGTTGTTCAGAAAGAACATCAGCAGCCGGTACTCCAGAGCCGAAAGATTCAAATCTTTCCCATCCCTGGCGGCAATGCCTTTCGCTGTATCTATCAATATATGCCCCAGGTGAATGGCCGGACCGGATCCGCCGGTCAGACGGAGCACATTCCTTATGCGGCAGACCAGTTCCCAGGGGCGGAAAGGCTTGGCGATGTAATCATCCGCTCCCAGGTCAAAGCCAGCGACTGTACTATACTCGTCGGCAGAGGCTGTAAGAAAGATGACCGGCACTGCGCTGGTGCTCTTGATGGCTTTACAAAGGGCAAAACCGTTACCCTCCGCCAGGGAAATATCCAGCAGAACCAGGTCAATAGCCTGCGCAGACAGCACAGACAGTGCCTCCGTCTGCCCAGCTGCAGCAACCACCTGAAATCCCTGCCTGCGCAGAAATATTGTCAAATTCTCAGCAATCTCTCTGTCATCATCTACCAAAAGAATGTTCGTCATGTTCTCACCTTCCTGCGGAACACGCACGACAGCTGTCCCGCCTCGTTTGCTGCCCTCCTCCCAGATGCCCCAAATTTCGGGGATTCGCCGGGATTATTTCACGCAAAAAACAGATGAGACGTTCCCTTTCTGAGGGTACGTCTCACCAAGAAGTTCCCGTCATAGCTGCCCCACGGGAAAGAGCGTATCAGTTGACATGGATCGGCATAGTTCCCATCCCATTAGGATCAGCGGTGATTTTCACGGTGACGGTTGCATCTCCAGAGCCGACCAGCGTAATCTTTCCGTTTTCTTCTACGGTGGCTACCGTTTCATCCGAACTGGACCACTCCGGAATGCTCTGGACCTCTCTGGGGAACCAGCTGACATTAAAAGAGACAGACTGCCCCACCGGGCCCCAAAATCCTTGTCCATTATATTCAAATCCCGGATAGACATCCGAAGTGATGCTCACGCTCGTCACCTGCGGCTGCGGAGATGGGGACGGAGAAGGCGTGGCGGTAGGAGGCGGTACGGGTGTTACCTGGTTCTCAAGCGTCTCTTGCTCCTTCTCGATCACCTCGGTTGCCTTGACATCACTGCCAACACCTCTGGAAACCATAAAAATTGTAACAATCAGCACTGCCAGCAGCAGTACCAGCCCAATCATCATCTGGGAGCTCGTAGACTCCGCCGCGCTTTTTGCTGCGGCGGTTCCTGGGACCGTGCTGTCTGTTTCCGGAACCGGAGAGCGCACTGCCTTCACCTTTTTTGTCCCGCAGTACGGACAGCGGCTGCGAAACGACGGATACTGCCGATGACAACGGCGGCAGGTTGTATTCGGTATTATGTTCATGACCCATCACACCTTTCTGTAACCATTATAACAAAAGTTACAGTTAATTACAACCTCTTTTTTCATTTTTCCTTACTCTTTTTTGCTTTCCTGCCAAATTTTCTCTCTGTTTTCCCCATGTACCTGCTGCTGCCATGCCCTACTGGACAGGATCTAGCTCTGCCGTGGAAGCCATGTCAGTCAATCTCCGCACGCCGTCCCGGAGCCGGCGCAGGGTTTCCTCTTTCCCAAGAATCTGACAGATCTCTACCGCTCCGCCCGGTGTAACCGCTGTTCCTGTCACCGCAATGCGAACAGGCCACATCAGTTTGGCGTTTTTCACCTGCAGGCGCTCTGCCAGAGAGAGCATGGCTTCCCGGAGATGCTCATCGTCCCAAACTTCTACCGTCTCCAGAACTGGAATGACGGCCTGGAGCATTTCCAGAGAACTCTGCCTGTCGCTTTTGGACTTCTTATGCTCATACAGTGCCGTATCGTAGTCCGGCAGCTGATCGAAAAAGCCCAGTTTTTCGGGGATCTCCGAAAGAACTTCCGTGCGCTGCTGCAGCAGCGCTGCTACAGCGGAACTATCAATAGCCGGATTTTTTACCGCCTGACGGATATAGGGCTCTGCCACGGCAGCAAATTCTTCCGGTTTCATGGCCCGGATATAGGCGCTGTTGAAGTAGGTGAGTTTTTGGATATCAAAGATGGCCTGACTTTTGGAAATACCGGACAGATCAAAAGCCTCCGCCAGCTCCTGAATAGAATAGATTTCCCGCTCTCCTGCAGGTGACCAGCCCAGAAGAGCTACATAATTGACAATGGCCGCACGCAGATACCCTCGCTCTACCAGATCCTCATAGGAGGGATCCCCATGGCGTTTGGACATTTTATTGTGGGCGTCCCGCATAACCGGGGAGCAGTGTACATATTTAGGAATGTCCCAGCCAAATCCCTCATAGAGCAGATTGTACTTCGGTGCGCTGGCCAAATATTCTGATCCTCTGACCACATGGGTAATCCCCATAAGATGGTCATCTATCACATTGGCAAAATTATAGGTAGGCAGACCGTCCCGTTTGATGAGCACCTGATCGTCCAGATCTTTATTGGGGACGGTTACCTCCCCGAATACTTCATCCTGAAAGGTCGTCGTGCCCTCCCGGGGAACCTTCTGCCGAATCACGTAGGGCTGCCCGGCCTCCAGGCGGCGCTGGACCTCTGCCTGGGGCAGATCCCGGCAGGGATCCTTCTCACTGGAAAAGGTGCCTTCCCCGTTGTCCTGTTTCTCACAGAAACAGTAGTAGGCATGACCGCGCTCAACCAGTCTCTGAGCGTACGGCAGATACAGATTTCTTCGTTCTGTCTGCACATAAGGTCCTACGGGCCCGCCTTTGTCCGGCCCCTCGTCCCAATCCAGGCCGCAGTCCCGCAACGTGCGGTAGATCACATCCACAGCCCCCTCCACCAGCCGGTTCTGGTCCGTATCCTCGATGCGCAGCAGGAATTTTCCGCCATTGTGCCTGGCAATGCACCAGGTATAAAGGGCGGTGCGCAGATTTCCCACGTGCATATATCCGGTCGGACTGGGTGCGAAGCGGGTACGCACCTCCCCCCGCGGAATCCGGCTCTCCATCTGCTCAAAAAAATCCATATTGTCTCTCCCTCAGTGTACAGCTTTTCAAAGCATATTTCCCTTACTGTCTTGTCAAGCGTGAAGTGACTGTGTTAATATATCTACATTGTTTTCAATCCACCGGCGGCATGTGCCGTAGAAAGCGTAACGATATGGATGAAAAAAAGAAAGTCATGCTCTCCGGCATCAAGCCAACAGGCGATCTGACTCTGGGTTCCTACCTGGGAGCTATAAAAAACTGGGCAGAGCGGGCTGAAACCTTTGACTGCTATTACTTCATGGCAGATCTTCACGCTCTGACCACCCGGCAGAAACCAGCGGATCTGCGCCGGAGAACGCTGGAACAACTGGCGCAGTATGTCGCCTGCGGCCTGGATCCGGATAAAAATACCCTATTCCTTCAATCTCATGTCCCCGCCCATGCGGAGCTTGGCTGGGTCCTGCAGTGCTACACCATGTTCGGAGAGCTGAGCCGCATGACCCAATTTAAGGATAAGGCCGCGAAAAATGCCGACAATATCAATGGCGGTCTTTTTGCCTATCCCTCCCTGATGGCCGCGGACATCCTGCTGTATCAGCCGGATTATGTCCCAGTTGGAGAGGATCAGAAACAGCACGTAGAGCTGACACGCGATATTGCCCACCGTTTTAACGGACTGTACGGCGATGTTTTTACCATTCCGGAACCGTACGTGCCCAAAGTGGGTGCCCGGATCATGGACCTGCAGGATCCCCTGAGCAAAATGTCCAAATCGGATGAGGTGGGGACGGGACGGGTGCTTCTCATGGACTCTCCGGAGGAGATTGCCAGAAAATTTAAAAGAGCGGTCACAGACAGCGATACCAGCTCGCACTGTGTTCACTATGACCGGGAGAATAAGCCGGGTGTGGCCAATCTGATGCAGATTTACGCCAGCTGTACCGGCGAAAGTTTCGACGCTATAGAAGCGGAATTTGCCGGACACGGATATGGGGATTTCAAAACCGCCGTAGGGGATGTTGTCATAGAGACGCTCCGACCCATTCGGGAGCAGTCTCTGCAGCTTATGAAGGATAAGGGCTACCTGGAAAATCTCTGCCGCGCGGGAGCTGAGAAGGCATCCTACATTGCCGGGAAAACGCTGCGTAAAGTCTATAAGAAGGTTGGGCTTGTTCCCTCCTTCTGAGAAGCCCCATCCGAATTCTATGAAAATGTAAAAGGGAACCCCTCTGCAGGACCTTCCGGTCTTCTCTGCAGAGGGGCCTTCCGTTTACCCGTTCAGGTACTGGTCCAGTCTCATGAATAGTACTGCCACTTCTGCTCGGTTGGCAGCTTTTGTGGGGTTAAAATTCCCATTCTCGTCTCCTTGTATGATGCCTATGCTGGCCATTGCCCCTACAGCCGTTTGGGCATAGGACGCTATTTTCCCACTGTCTTTGAAGGATTTTGTTCCCGAGAGGGGCCTTACCAGATACTGTGTGAGATAATTGTAGAGAAGCACACACATATCCTGCCGGGAGATGGCGTTTTCGGAACCAAATTTGGTGTCACTCATGCCCTTTATTAAGCCATTGAGATACGCCCACTGGGCATAGCCGCTGCAGTAGCTGATGTAATTCGCGGTCAAATCACTGAACTGGCATGCTTTCACAAGGGTCTTTCCGCCGGTCGGAGAGCTGAATTTGCTTACATAACCATCAATCCCATTATACTTGACATGATACCAGGTCCCGCCGTCTTTGCCAATGTTAACCGTGTCCAGTATCTGGATATATTGGCCAGCAGCATGAATGGTACCTATCGCATCTGAGTAGATTGTGGAATCTCTTCGAATATTGATATCCGTGCCATTGGTCATGCCCATGGTTCCGCTCCAGCCGCTTATGGTGCTGTCCAGATTGGCGAAACGGCCAACCGCCGTAATGAACATGGCCCGATTCATAGACGCCGTGGGAGAGAAACTGGTTTCCGAGGTTCCTTTAAACAGTCCTTTGCTCTTCACATAGGCAACAGCTTCCGAGTACCAGGCATTACCGCCTACATCATCAAACGGTGACTTCATGGCGGTTTTTATACTGTGATCTTTCTCTACCTTCTCGAATTTGAAACTTTTAATAACACCTTTGCTGGCACCGTCAATGATCACGTCGGCCAGTGTATAATTGCTGTTGGATTGGAACGTAAAAGTAATCGATTGTCCTTTCAGAACACTGGCATCGCCGGAAG
>CAZGAM010000049.1:0-541 GCA_964523685.1 uncultured Oscillospiraceae bacterium
TTGGATCCCTTTCTTCGGACCAAGAACTTTGAGGAGTTCCACGAAGATCTGACAGAAGAAGAACGGCGCATCCAAGGCGCCAGGTGCATGAACTGCGGCGTTCCCTTCTGCCAGTCTCAGTTTGGATGCCCGTTGCACAATCTGATTCCGGAGTGGAATGATGAGGTCTACCATGGAAACTGGCACCACGCGCTGGATCGGCTGTTGAAAACGAACGGCTTTCCGGAGTTTACCGGCAGGGTATGTCCGGCCATGTGCGAGAGCGCCTGCGTGTGCGGATTATATGGGGACAAGTCAATTTCCATCCGGGACAATGAACTGGCCGTGATAGAGTATGCTTATGACCATGGCCTGATTGAACCGAAAATCCCAGAAGTTCGTACAGGGAAAAAGGTAGCCGTGGTGGGCTCCGGGCCCTCCGGACTGACCTGCGCCGGGGATCTGGCGAAAAAAGGGTCTGAGGTGACCATTTTTGAGGCTTTCCACAAGGCCGGCGGCGTGCTCGTCTATGGAATTCCCGAGTTCCGTCTGCCCAAAGCGA
>CAZGAM010000049.1:551-13019 GCA_964523685.1 uncultured Oscillospiraceae bacterium
AGGGAAAAAGGTAGCCGTGGTGGGCTCCGGACCAGCCGGCCTGGCGGCGGCGGACCTTCTCAACCAGAGGGGACACTGTGTGACCATCCTGGAGCGGGATGACAGAGTGGGTGGCCTTCTTATGTACGGCATTCCCAATATGAAACTGGACAAGGCACTCATTAAGCGGCGCGTCAGCCGGATGGAAGCCGAAGGAGTGACTTTTGTCACCCAGACCGATGCGGCAGAGGAAAGTGAGCGTCTTCTTGCCGAATATGACGCGGTCGTGCTGTGCTGCGGTGCCAGGCAGGCACGGGAGATCGAGGTAAAGGGTCGCAATGCCTCCGGGGTGCTGCAAGCTATGGAATACCTCACGGAGAGTACAAGAGCCCTTCTGGAACAGCGGAAAAGTATGAGCAGCGCGGAGGGGAAAAACGTTGTCATCATAGGAAACGGGGACACAGCGACCGACTGCGTCGCTACGGCCATACGGCAGGGAGCCAGCTCGGTGACACAGTTGGTGCGAAAGCCGGAAATCACCGAAAAGCAGGTGTGGCCTTACCGTAGCCATTCCCCCAGACCGGATTATGGCCAGGAGGAAGCTCTCGCCAAGTTCGGCCGGGATCCCCGCCTCTATGAGACTACCGCGAAGGAACTTCTCACCGATGAGTCCGGCGCGCTCAAGGGGATGGTCGTGGTTTCAGCAGGAGAGGAGAAAAAGATTCCGGCGGAACTTCTTCTGATTGCCGCCGGCTTTTCCGGCGCAGAAACCTCCGTGGCGGAGAAATTTGGATTGAAGCTGGACAGGAAGAATCATCTGGGTGGGGAAGACTACCGGACACAGTGTGAGAAGGTATTTGCCGCCGGCGACATGCGGCAGGGGTCTACGTTGGTGGCCTCCGCGATCGCAGATGGAAGAGCCTGTGCTAAGGCGGTTGATGAGTTTCTGGATGGATATTCCAACCTGTGAGGGGAAATCCCGGACAGATGCCCTGCCGGGTTCACCGCGTACGGAGCGTTTTTTGAAAAGGCTTACAAACGGGAGAGTGGGCTATGCAGAGATGTCCTTGGTGCCTGATCAACGATCTCGAACAGAGATATCATGACGAAGAATGGGGCGTGCCCGTTCATGATGACCGCAAGCAGTTTGAATTTCTCATGCTGGAGATGATGCAGTGCGGACTGAGCTGGGACACAATTTTGAGAAAAAGAGAAATCTTTCGCCAAAGCTTTGACGGTTTTGATGCCGATCGCATCGCGGACTATACAGAGCTGGTTGTAGATAGAATTATGGAAACGCCCGGCATGATCCGATCTCGGAGAAAGATTCAGGCAGTGGTTCACAATGCCGGCTGTTTTCAGGCTATTCGCCGGCAGTTCGGCACATTTTCGGACTACCTTTGGGCTTGGACAGGGGGGAAGACAATGGTGTATCGAAGCCATGCAAAAGGAGATATTCCCGCTTACAATACCCTGTCTGAGACCATTGCGGAAGATCTGAAAAAAAGGGGTATGAAATATATAGGCCGGGTCACGATCTACGCCCACCTGCAGGCATGCGGCATCATTAACGACCATATCTGCGATTGCTTCCGGTACCGGATCCTTCTGGATCAGGGGAACAGCAGGATCATAGAGGAAGCGCAGGGAGCGGAATAACAGCTTTACTAAAAATTATACCCTCCAGGGAAAGGATTTTCGGGGCTTCGAACTGGTTGGATGCCGGCTGCGGAAAAAGCATTCCCGCAGAGCTGCGGCGAGGCGGGTATTTTCCCTAGCGGGTGAAAAAATGCTTGAATATTGCCTTATGTTAATGTATAATAAGGTGAAATTGAGAGGCTTTTCCCGGCTGGGCATCAGGAATCCAAGAAAGCATTCTGCCTGCCTATCCCTTTCAGCCGCCCCCTTCAGAGAACAGGAACGCTGTGAAAAACGGCAGCCAGGCGGTGCTGTTTTTTCTGGTGAATCAGCGGTGGTCCCGCCGCGAATTTACCTGTCAAAAGAAGGCGCGAGGAGCCTTCGGATGGGAGAAAAGGCGGCCCGGCAGGGAATATATTTTGATTCGACGAAACGGGAAGAAAAAAGCCTGACTGGCGAAAGCACAGAAAAAAGGAAGCAGGCCGGAGGCCGAGAGGGCAGCCCATAGAGAATGTGATGAAAGCGGGGACAGTAAGTTGCATTACTGCCCCCATTTTAAAAGTGACATTCGTCCAGAAGCCGTGTTCACCGAGACGGCAGATTGCTGTGGCTGCCAGTTGTAAAAGAGAGCAGGAGGAGTAACAATATGGGAAAAATATGCAAATTTCATTTTGCATTGAGAGCTCCCCTGAATCCAGGGGACACGCCCTATCAGACATATGGCTGCCGGTTCTCAGATCCTTCTCACTGCGGGAAAAATGGGATAGAGAATGTATGCGCTTTTGCGTCGGAAGATCACATATGCAGGAGTCCCTCGACAAAATGGACGAAGATTTATGAAAATCTGAAAGGTTCAGAGACAGATTGACATTTCTGTGATGCCAAGCATCAGGATCTCGAAGAAGTTTGCTCTCGGCTTACTTCTTGGAGGGGCTGCCAAAAGCCTTTTACCCGGCTGCCAACGGTTGGTATGGTGGGTGATGCCGTTTTTTTGTTCTGGATCTTAGGGCGTATCCTGGAAGGCGGCTGTGCCTTTGTACGCAGGAAAAGACTGCAGTCCAGAAGAAGCGAAAAATACACAGTTTGCCGGCTTAAAATGCAAGGGCCTAACGGGAAAATGTGGTTTGGCAGAGACTGACTGCAGCGGATGATTCATGCCGTGTTGTATTGTGCTTGGGCACGGCTTCGGAGCGAATCTGTGCGGGGACGGGGCGGAAGCGCACAGCCGCGGGACGTTACTGTGCGGCAGAGAAGGATTTTGGAAACGGGAGACAGTTTGTATGATTTGCTTTTTCACCAGCAGTCCCTGCCTGGTTGACAGCTCTGATCTCAATCCGGCGAACGGCTTTATTCATGAACTGCATCTGGCACTTCCCTACCCCTGCAGGACAGTGTACCTCTGTTCGGACCCGGATTGCCCCGATGAGACAGATCAATCTGCCGTGGAGATCGGGGAGGCGATGGAGCGGGCTGGTTTTGCCTTTGATTTTTTTGAGGTGCTGGATGGACGAAACGCAAACCAGGCGGCGTCACTTCTGAAAAAGGCCCAGTTTCTTGTTCTCTCCGGCGGGCATGTGCCAACACAAAATTCCTTTTTTCGTTCTATCAGACTGAAAAGACGGTTGAAGGGCTTTGACGGCGTCATTATGGGGATCAGTGCCGGGAGCATGAACAGCGCAGAAACTGTTTATGCCCACCCGGAATTGCCCGGCGAGGCGGTGGATCCTGCATACAGACGGTTCCTTCCCGGACTTGGTCTGACAAAAAGAAATATCATTCCTCATTACAACAGTATCCAGGGGGGAGAGCTGGACGGTCTTGACCTTTTTGAGGACATAGCCATCCCAGACAGTATGGGCAGGACTTTCTATGTGCTGCCAGACGGCAGTTATATCCTCTCCCGGGGTGGGGAGGAAATCCTGCACGGAGAAGCGTATTCCATCTGTGATGGTGTGATGGAACAGATCAGCGGGGAAGAGGATACGGTTCCCCTGCAGTAAGGCATCTTCTAACTGGGAACCCCTGATGTTGACTGCCAGGGTAGTACAGGGAGACTGATTGTGTTATACTCCATAAAGCCATAGATCAGCAGGAGCGTGTGTCATGGATCGGTACACAGGGGAACTGAAGCGGATCGTACACGAATGGGGCGCTTTCGTGAAGTGGGCGGTGCTGTCTGCCGCGATCGGGGCCGTTGTGGGCTTGGCTGCGGTAGCCTTTCACTGGAGTATTGACGCAGCAACTGCCCTGCGCAAAACGTATCCCTGGATGATCTGGCTGCTGCCTGCAGCCGGTGCTGCGATTGCCCTGTGCTATCAATGGTGCGGGATGGATCATGATAAGGGAACCAATCAGATCCTGCTGGCTGTTCGGGACGACGAACCGGTCAAACTGCGCATGGCACCGTTGATTTTCTTTTCCACGGTGGCAACCCATCTGGCGGGCGGTTCCGCCGGCCGAGAGGGGGCAGCACTGCAGCTGGGAGGTTCTCTGGCTTCCTGGACAGGGACCAAACTGGGCCTGGATGGCAGGGATCGGCGCATCCTGGTGATGTGCGGGATGGCCGCCGCTTTCTCCGCTCTTTTTGGAACGCCGATTACAGCGGCTGTCTTCTCTATTGAAGTAGCCAGTGTAGGCGTGATGTATTTCGGCGCCATTGTGCCCTGCCTGGTCGCCTCCATCAGCAGCTTCCTTCTGGCCCAGGCATTGGGCCTGCACAGCCTGGTGGGTTACGATGCCGGAACAGCGGCTGTGCTCAATTCCGGCAATATGCTTCGTACGCTTCTTCTGGGGATGGGCTGTGCGGCGGTCTCTGTGCTCTTCTGTGTGGCGATGCATTTGTCCCAAAAACTCTATAAGCGGTATTTCAAAAATCAGGTCCTCCGCGCTGCGGCCGGGGGTGCAATGGTACTGGTGCTTACGCTGCTTTTGGGAACCCGCGATTACTGCGGCGCGGGGGATGAGCTGATTCGCAAACTCCTCCGCGAACCGGGGCAATGGTATGTTTTCCTGTTGAAAATCATCATGACGGCTCTGACACTGGGTGCGGGATTCCGCGGCGGTGAGATTGTACCGGCCTTGTGCGTGGGCTGTGCTTTCGGCACTTGGCTGGGCGGCCTCATCGGCTTTCCCACGGCCTTTGCCGGCGCTATGGGCATGGCGGCGGTATTCTGCGGCGTCACGAACTGCCCCGTGACCAGCTTTCTGTTGTCTTTTGAGCTGTTTGGGGGAGAGGGTATGATCCTCTATTCCCTCTGCTGCGGGGTGAGCTATATGCTCTCCGGCTATTACGGGCTGTATTCGGCGCAGAAGCTGATATTTTCAAAATTCCGTCCGGAGGAAGTAGACCAATCGGCGCGGTGAACCTGCTGAGGTAAGAAGGGAAGCTGCACGGGGTAGAGCCGGGAGGAGGAAGAATAGGAAGCTTGCTGCCTGCCTGTCGATTTGCGCGGGGCCCTGTGCTGCACAGCCCTTATCTGCTGGAAAGGGGTGGTGAGCAGCTGTGAATAAGCCAAAAACATTGGTACTCGAGGCAGAGGACCGGGCACGTTTGGAAGCCCTGGTGCAATCCGGCCGTACGCCTGCCCATATACAGGAGGGGCTGCAGGATCCTGCTGGCAAAGGCAGAGAGGAAATCTGACAGTGCTGTTGCCAAAGAGCTGTGTGTCAAAAGAAGAACCGTTGCGCTGTGGGTTTCTGGATATCAGAACCGGAATCCGGCAGCGGCCAGGCAAGTAGGCGACCTGCTGCGGACAGCTCCCGGCCGGGGCAAAAAGGGGGCAATTGCCGGCGAGGCAAACAGATGGGCAGTCTCCCTGGCGTGCGCAAAACCGCAGGATCGTGGACAGCCGGGTGCATGCTGGACCTACTCCGCCTTGGCCGAGTACATCCGGAAACACGAAGCCCCAGAAAGGTTACCCTTCTTTGAGTACGGTCACGCCCTCGGGATTGCGAAGGCACCCAGATCCCCTTCGCCAGGAAGGCACTTTATTCCTGCCTGTCGCGCTGGATCTGCAAAGCGGCCCCGTCTGGCTGCTGGGGCGGGCGACCCACACGGGCAAGGATTTCCTTGATTTTTGGAATTGTTGAACAGAAGCTACCCACCGGGCCATATCGTGAGGCTCAATCTGGAGAATGCGAAAGAGTACTCCGCCGTGGCGGTCCAGCAGTACATGGTGCAGAATCTGCCGGGACGGTTTCAGGTCGTCTTTACTCCGGTGCACGCATCCTGGCTCAACCTGATAGAGGGCTTCTGGAACAAACTGATAAAGCTGATGCTCCAAAACATCCACGCCAACAGCGTGCAGGATCTGATCGGCAAGTTGGCTTGGAGCGTTGATGCAAGGAACCGGGAACCCGTTGTAAACCACTGGATAGGGGACTTGGACGAGAGAGGAGACAGAAGACAGAAGAGACAGCCTTTGTGACATACGATCCGCCTCCAGAGAAAGCCCCGAACAAGATTATCCAAACAGCAACACAGCAGAAAAGGTCGGAGGCAGACGGTGCATCGGTAAAATCCGAGACTGAATTTATATAAGATCCTGCTGTGCGGGAAGTAAAAATAGAATAGGAGGTGGCGGTACCTCTTCTATAGAGACCGGGAGAGTGATCGCCGAATCGGTATGACGACATTTAACCACTTTAACTTCAATGTGCTGGATCTGGATCGGAGCCTGCGCTTTTATAAACAGGCGCTGAATTTAACGCCGTGCAGGGAGAAGAATGCGGAAGACGGCTCTTTTAAAATTGTTTTCTTGCAGGATGAGGCGGGAAGTCCCTTCCAGCTGGAACTGACGTATATGACGGATCGTACAGAGCCGTATGACCTGGGAGAACAGGAGTTCCATCTGGCCTTCTATACGGACGAGTATGACCAGTTGCACCAGCATCATATGGACATGGGTTGTGTTTGTTTTGAAAATCCATCCATGGGGATCTACTTTATAGAAGATCCGGACGGATACTGGATTGAAATTGTTCCAAGAAGGAAGTAAAAACCGGCAGATCCACAAAGCTGCGATCCTCCAAGGCGGGGTACGCAAGCAGAACCAGGCCCCGAAATTTGGGACTTCCGGCTTTTCGACAAAGTGCTTTGTGCCGGAGAGGAGGGTTTCCTCTTTGGATGCGGACCAAGCGGATATTTCAACGTGCGGAGATGTGCGGAAGTTGGAGGGAACCAAGATCAGCGCAGGTATTTCCTACAGGAAAGGGTAACTTTTGGAAACCAGAAAAACACTATGAACAGAAGCGAGGAGGTGAATAGGCTCTCCTCCCACCCTTTAAAAGGAGTGGGTTTCCGAGCCTGGTAGCTTTATGAATTTTGTTTTTATTTCTCCGCATTTTCCCCATACCTACTGGAATTTCTGTGACCGGCTGCGCCGGGATGGTGTGACGGTGCTGGGCATTGGAGACTGTGCCTATGAGGAGCTGGAACCCCCGCTTCAATGGGCACTCAATGAGTATTACCGGGTGGGGAATCTGGAGAATTATGATGAGGTATTCCGTGCGGTAGCTTATTTCTCATTCCGCTATGGAAAAATTGACTGGCTGGAGAGCAACAATGAGTACTGGCTGGAACAGGATGCCCGTCTGCGTACGGATTTTCATATCACGTCCGGGGTGAACAGCGAGGAAGTAAAAGCGTTCAAGAGCAAATCCGGCATGAAAGAGTATTATGCCAAGGCAGCTGTACCCACCGCCAGGTGTCATCAAGTGACCAGCCGGGCGGAGGCGGAGAAGTTTATTGAACAGGTAGGCTGGCCCGTGATTGCCAAGCCGGACGTGGGTGTGGGTGCCTCTCATACATGGAAGCTGGAGAGTGAGAAGGATTTGGACTGGTTTTTTGCAGAAAAGCCGGATGTGCCCTATGTCATGGAGGAGTTTATCTGGGGCGCTATCCGCTCCTATGACGCTGTCCTCGATTCCCAGTGCTGCCCTCTCATAGAATCCTCCTGCGTTTTTCCCCCTTCCATAGCAGATATCGTGAACGATCAGGGGGACCTGTGCTATTACGTGGTGGATAAGGTGCCGAAACAGCTTGCGGAGAGAGGGCGCCGGACAGCTCAGGCGTTTGGTGCGAGGAACCGCTTCGTGCATTTTGAATTTTTTGAACTGTCAAAGGCGAAGCCGGGTCTGGGGGAGGTAGGAGACTTTGTGGGACTGGAAGTGAATATGCGTCCTGCGGGCGGATATACTCCGGATATGATTAACTTTGCCCACAGTACCGATGTCTACCAGATCTGGGCCGATATGGTAGCGTTTGATACCAGCCATGTGGTTCCAGGCGGACCGGATCATTTCTGCGCCTACGCAAGCCGCCGGGATGCCACCAGCTACCGGCACAGCCATGAGGAGATCCTGAACCGCTGGGGCGGTGTGATGGCCATGTGCGAGCGGATGCCGGAAGCCCTGTCGGATGCCATGGGCAATCAGACCTATACGATCCATGCCCAGAGCGAGGAAGAGGCAAAGGAGTTTATCCGTTTTGTTTCGGAGCGGGCCTGATGCCGGATGGAGGAAGAACAATGACGACACGCTATTTTAAAGAGTACAGCCAGATCCTGGGAAGGGATATGGAATTTAAAATTTATGGGGAGGGCGGCAAACTCTGTCTGAGTTTTCCCCCTCAGTGCGGACGCTTTTTTGACTTTGAAAATTACGGAATGGTGGACACCATTGCCCCCTGGGTGGATTCCGGTCGGGTAATGGTATTGGGTGTGGACGCCATAGACGGCGAAACATGGGCCGGTGAGGGGGACCCGCGGCAGCGCCTGGAGCTGCAGGAACGGTGGTTCGCCTATGTGACGGAGGAACTGATTCCCAGAGCGTATGAGCTGGGAGCGGATGACCGCAAGGCTATGACCACCGGCTGTTCCATGGGGGCTCTCCACGCAGCCGACTTCTTTTTCCGCCGGCCGGATCTGATTGATACGGTGATTTCTTTAAGCGGCCTTTTTGACGCTGACTTTTTCTTCGGCGATTACCATGATGACCTCACCTACGCCAATTCTCCCCTGCAGTTTCTGCCCAACATGCCGGAGGACCATCCGTATATTCAGCTGTACCGGCAGAGCAATATCATCCTCTGTGCAGGACAAGGCGCCTGGGATGAGGTCATGCTGGATCATGAGAGGCGTCTGGAAGCCATTCTGCATGCAAAGGGCATTCCCGTCTGGGCGGACTATTGGGGCTATGATGTCAATCATGACTGGCCCTGGTGGCGCAAGCAGCTTCCCTACTTTTTCTCTCATTTGCCCATTTGAGAAGGAAAATACGGCTGCACGATCAGCAGCCTGAGCGCATGGAAGGAGAAGATTATGAGCGCCACCGAACGTTTTTTGCAGTACGTCAGTTATCCCACTGCCTCGGATGACCGAACCGGGGTCACTCCCTCTACCAACTGCCAGTGGGATCTGGCCAATAAAATCTTGTCTGATTTGGCTTCCCTGGGCCTAAAAGACCTGAAACTTTCTGATTATTGTGTACTGACAGCCTCCATACCAGCGACCCCCGGCTGTGAAAAGGCGCCGGCCATAGGCTTTCTGGCCCATATGGATACCTCTCCGGCTTTTACCGGGGTGAATGTCCAGCCCGTCCTGCACCCCAATTATGACGGGGCGGATGTGATATTGCCCAGGAAGGGCAGAGTGATCCGGGCGGGGGATTTCCCCTTTCTGCAGGACTGTGTGGGAAAGACTCTGATCACTGCCTCTGGTTCTACCCTTCTGGGAGCGGATGATAAGGCCGGCATTGCGGAGATCGTGGAGCTGTGTGCCAGACTGATGACCGGTACGATCCCCCACGGGAAGATCTGTGTCGCCTTTACCCCCGATGAGGAAATCGGGCAGGGGCCTGATCATATTGATGTTCCCTCTTTTGGTGCGCAATACGCCTACACAGTGGATGGCGAGGCGGCGGGCAGTATTGAATTTGAAAACTTCAATGCAGCCGGCGCGAAGGTGACCATTACCGGCGTCGCTGTCCACCCGGGCTTTTCCAAGGGAATCATGGAAAACGCCCTTCTGATCGCCCAGGAAATCAATGGCCGGCTGCCGGAAAAGGAAATACCCGCCCAGACGGAAGGGTATGAGGGGTTCTTCCATCTGGAACGTTTGGAGGGAACCGCCGCCAAGGCGACCATGGAATACATTATCCGCGATCATGACAGAGAGAATTTTGAGCGGCGGAAGGATCTGCTGAAGGAAATCTGCGGACAGATCGCGGCCAGGCACCCGACTGCCAGAATCAATCTGGAAATGTCAGATACCTACTACAACATGCGGGAAAAAATTGAACCCTGCATGCATCTGGTGGAACACGCCAAAGAGGCAGCGATTCATGTGGGGATAGAGCCCCGAGTCAAACCAATCCGGGGCGGTACAGATGGCGCGCGGCTCAGTTATATGGGCCTGCCCTGTCCCAACCTTGGTACCGGTGGCCACAATTTCCACGGCCCCATGGAGTGCGTGTGCGCGGAGGATATGGAAAAAGTAGTGGAGATTCTGGTGAATATTGTGCGGATGTACAGCATGGAGAGCGCCTAAAGCAAAAAATGCAGGGAAGAACCAGGGAAAGTTCTCTCCTGCATTTTTGACTTTTTAAGACAGCCTATTCAATATTGTTCAATCCAGTGCTGATCATTCGGTTCAAAGACCACTTTTTCATAGGCATCCACATCCATCAGGACCCCGGTCCAGTCGGAGTGGATGTCACCGTTTTGCTTGATAATTACATCATAGAGGATATCATAGGTGACGCCGTCCGCCCCTTTCTCCACAATGGTAGAATAGGGGAGGGTCTTGTGATAGGTAATTTCCATACCGTGATAGGCAAAATGGTAGCCGTTGCGCATGCGGCAGCCATCCAGACCTCTATAGGTGAAGTATTTCTTCAGGTCATGGAGAATCTGGTCCCCCTCTTCCCGATAGAGATTGTCCGGAGTGGTATCCGTATAGTCATAGCGGAACTGGATGGATACCTTCCTGCCCTGCCAGCGGTCCACAAAAGAGGGGAGGTCCTGTGCGGGGTACTGTTTCCACAGTACGCAGTTTATTCTTGCCCGCACGGGCAGCTGGCCGATCAGCTCGTCAGGAGATTCCTCCACATATTTTTGCATATGACGGGATATATTGACACAGGTGATTTTTTCCTTATTGCGTTCAAAAAAGGCAAGAACATCCTGGGAGGGCTGATTTTCAAATACCGGCAGAGTCGTATTGATAAATATCCGATGGGTTTTCGGTATATAGTTCAGCATCACCTGCAGGCTCGCCAGGTTCGCCAGCGGTTCTCCCCCGGTGAAGACAAAATCACAGCGGGGAGTAATATGATCCAGGCGCTGAATGCTCTGGCAGATCTTATCCAAACTAAAGCCTGTCATATCGGCATATTCCTGCTTGTTGATACAGAACGGACAATGGTTCTGACAATCATAGGGTACAAAAACCGTGACGGTTGCGCCGCCTTCTCTTGTTTTATAGGGGTGGACCATGATAAATCCCTCAATGCTCCCGCAGATTTTAGCATGCCCGGATGCTACGCTGGTTCCATTTTACCATACATGCAGGCAAAAAGGTAGAGGAAACGGCACTTTTTTACCGGGATTTAGTGAAAATTATGTAAATATAAGAGAGCAGGCGGCGAGGATCTGACTTCCGCCTGGCAAGTCCCCGCTTTCTCATGGGAAATGGCAGCCGATCCCGGGAAAGCGCGGGATGGCTGACCATGTACCGTTCCTTTTGCCGGCAGCCAGGGCCTTCCCGGCTCAGTCCCAGAGGCGCTCCGGATACTGTCCGGCTTTTCGCAAATCGGCCAGTGCCTGCTGAAGGGCCGGGAGATCTCCCCGATAGGTAACGCCGTGCCATACCTCCTGGATGGGCAGAACCTTGACCCGGTCAGTTCCCGCCTGCAGGCAGGTATTTACGATGCTGGGCAGGAAAAATTCCGACTTTTCCGGATTTAACGGCATCTTTTTTGCGAGGAAATCTTCCAGCTGCCTGCAGATGGCTCCCAGAAATTCTTTCTGAAAGCCCCATGTGTTCAGGCTTACGGGGGTATCCGGTGCCAGTGGTTGCCAGGAAGAACCATCCTCTGTGAAGGAGGGATTTTCCGAAGGACCCTGAATGGCTGTCAGCTCGGTCACCGAGGCAAGGAACCCTTCCTCATCGGTGGAACAGATTCCCCTGGCCACTGTGCCATTTTCTGTCAGCGTATTTTTCAGCGCGTAGGCTGTCAGGGCATGGGTGTGTCCGTCTGTCTGCCGGGACAGGAAGTCGGCCAGAGCCTGAAACGCACCACGGCCATAAAAATCATCCGCGTTGATCACGGCAAACGGCCTGTCAAGCTGCTCTCTGGCCGCGTAGACGGCATGACCGGTGCCCCATGGCTTTTTTCGCCCGGAGGGTACGGAAAATCCAGCAGGAATATCATCCAGTCTCTGGAAAGCGTAGTGGAGATCACACTTTTTCCCAATGCGGTCCCCTGCCAGAGCGCGAAAATCAGACTCCATTTCTTTTTGAATCACACAGACAATCTTGTCAAAACCCGCCTGCAGCGCATCGTAGGCAGAATAGTCCAGAAGTACGTGACCGGAGGGATCCACTGCCGTCATTTGCTTAAGTCCGCCAAACCGGCTTCCCATTCCCGCGGCCATAATCACCAGTATAGGATGCATAGACAGTTCTCCTTGCTAAAAATAGGGGACTTTCAAAGCCCCCAAAAATGGGGCGCAGGAATCAAAGCTACATTGCGCAGTCAGCGCTTTTGAATCCATACGAAACGTCTGACTGGTGCCTGCCTTGGATAGAGGGCAAGAAAAAAGACAAACAGGCGGAAATTTCCGTCTGGATT
>CAZGAM010000050.1:0-2933 GCA_964523685.1 uncultured Oscillospiraceae bacterium
CTCGAATTAGCCCAGTCTTATCGATGTAGTAGTAATTATCCCTACGGATTTCATCGAAATTTTCAATCCCGATCGGAAACATCTTTTTCTCTTCCATGATGCTGCATTCCTTCCCTTTATACCTTTATAATCGTATGAGATCTGTCAAATGCCTAAGATACATATTCATCATGCAGGTCAGAGTATTCAGTATATTCAAATTTTCTTATTTGAAAGTTCGGATAAGAGTTTTATCAAGTGCGTTTTTGATTTTTACTCTGTAGAAACGAGTCCAGTTCTTTCGAAAATTTAGAGGTGTAGGAGCAAGCATGCCCAAGGCACCATGTCTCCCATTTAAGAATGAATCAGGCAGTTTTTCTATTTTCATGCTCATTAACCAAGCATCACTTTGCATGTTTTCTTATAAAAGGCAAAGGCGTATTACAGGATTGACCCATTGCTCTTCTCCGTAAGCATCCACATGATTTAGTGCGAAGGTACTTTTCAGCCCCTGAAATTTTACCTATTGTCAACGGCTCCAGAGGGTAACGCCGAAGATGGGGACTATTTCCTTGTTTCTCGTTCTCTCCGGCAGAGGCGGCCGATGTATGACGTGCCATCGCGGGGCGCCTGACAGCGCCTCTGTGATCTGGTGCTGTCTGACTGCCGGGGCTTATGGCACCAATACGGTATCCGCAGTTTTGCAAGCAGAACGCAGGTTCTTCTTATTCCGCCATAGCGACATATCCGCATGGGAAGCCATCCCTAAGTATATCGAAGATTAGCGAGAAGGCAATTGCCTCCATCCATCTTGACGGAAGGTGTGAAACGTCCAGCTTACCGTCTCACAGCGATGTTTCAAGCAGCCCGCTCAATTTCCCTGGACGCAGGTGTGATCTTCAAGCACAATAAGAGTGCCCTGCAAGACATAGACTTCCAGCGAGTGCAATCCATGCACGAGGATTGACATCCTGCTTCCAACTGCATCATTCCTCACGAACCAATCTCCTCCGTTTGCCTCTTCCGCAGATTCCGGCATGCGCGCGTTTCTTCTTGACGGCCAGGTAGGAAAACCCTGATTGTCCATTGTTGCCAGAAATTGTCTTCGACGTTCTAAGCCCCGGAAAATTGCGGTTCATGGGAAGTTTCCTCTTTCACGGTGCAGTCCTTCCTCGACCTGTCAAAAAACTTCTCCCTGCTGTGCTTTAGTCGGCCGCTGAGGGAATGGACGGAGAACATGCCGTCTTTCTGCAGCGAATCATTCCGGATCTCGATAAGAACAACCTGGAGCTTCAGGGAACGTGGCAAGTCTGGCCGCCATGCGTTGTTTCTACCTGGCCGTTACGGTTTTGCAGGGTTTCTCCTTGAGTCCTGCGTGAAAGCAATAGGCAAGCAGGCCTGGCGTACAGGCGGCGGCTTTTTCAGATCACGGTTCCTGACAAGGCAGGCTTTTTGGTATGCCTCTCACGCCGCAACAGGGCTACCTCTGTATTCGAATCCGGCAGCATTCGGCTCTTCGCTGTGGCTGTCACGACCGGCAGCGGATTTACCTTGTTTTCACTAAACATAATATAGCAAAAGAAAAGCAAAATAGCAAGCACTTTGTAAAAATTCGGCATTTCTTCCTCTCTCCGAATAAGGGGCATCCTGTCGAAAGCCGTTGGATGATCCTGAGAGCAGGCGGCCACCGGCGGGTACCGGTGGTCGCAGAAAAATGGTGACGGACTCCAGTCTATAGGTATTTACCGGGGAAGAGGCTGGTCTTTCAGTTCTGCTATGTCCAGCAGTTGAGAGGGAGAACCGTTTGCCATTGTAATCGGGTGATTATCATCCCACCAGACCAGCGTTTTTTCTTCCTCATCGGTGGCAAAAGTGATGATTCTGTCATCGTATTCTACGGTGAACAGAAACTCCCAGTCTCCCTGGGAAGAGTCCGCCATCTCTGTGCCCTGCAGTAGATTTTCAAAAGCGGGGGTGTTCTCTACAGAAATAGAACCGAGGGAGTGCCGGGCTACATCCAAAATTTCCAGAGGGGTTGGTTCCGGGGGAGCAGAGGGATCCTGTCCCGTCGGCGCCGGCACATTTTCCCTCGTCGTGATGGTATTTACCTGACTTTGGACGCTTCTTGTGCCGGGGCTTTCCCTTGTATTTTCTGTTTCCCCGGTGTCCATTTGCGCAGCCATGGCAGTATCTGTCCCGTCTGCCGTTCTGCTTTCCTCCTGGGTGTCCTGGAGGACAGGGACGCTTCGTTCTGCGGAGGAGGGGGTATGATCTCTCCCGGCAAACCAGAATATGCCTACGCCAGCGAGCAGTACCAGGCAGGCAGCCGATGCCAGCGGGACAAAGTTTCGGCGGCTTTTCTTTTTACGCTCCAGCTGCACCGGCGGATGCTCCACATGAATCATGCGCTTTTCAGAACTGTATTTTGCATCCTCTTCTGCGATACGATCCATTACATTTTGGGTAAGGCCGGACGGGGGGTCTTGACGATCATCCCGCAGAGTGACGGTCATGCTGGAAAAAACGGAGAACAGTTTTGCGCAGGAAGGGCAGGTGCGGATATGATTGCGCAACTGTTTTTCTTCTTCCTCTGCAAGCCCCTCATCAAGAAGTCGGCTCATCAGGGATTGGTAGTATTCGCACTCATGCATGGCCGCCGCCTCCTTTTTTCTCCATTTGAGACGAAGCAGAAGGGGGAAAGTTCCCGTCATTCATCAAGATCCCGGCCAGTTTCTGCCTGGCACGGAACAGTCTGCTTCGGACAGTGCCCGGTTCCAGGTCCAGTACCTGGCCAATCTCTTCATAGGAAAGTCCATTGATATCCCGCAATATCAGGATCTGGCGGAAGGGTTCCGGGAGCTTGCCCAGTCCCGCATGGACGGCTCTCTGCTTTTCTCTTCTCTCCAGTATCTCCTGTGGATCATGGCGGCTGTCCGGATCCGGCAGATCCTGCA
>CAZGAM010000050.1:2967-12928 GCA_964523685.1 uncultured Oscillospiraceae bacterium
CTTTTCGGAGCATATCCAGGCAGAAATTGCTGGTGAGGCGGTACAGCCAGACGGAGAACCGGCTGTCACCCCGGAAAGAACGCAGGGATCGATACGCTTTGAAGAAGGACTCCTGAGAGGCGTCCAGGGCATCCTGCTCCCGGCCAAGCATGCGCAGGGCCAGATTGTATACGCCTTTTTCATGTTCTCTTACTAACTGTTCAAACGCATTCGTATTCCCCTGCAGGACTCTATCTATGATGGCCCTTTCCTCTTTTTCCGTCACGGAAAGCATCACCTCAGTTCCCGTTTTGCCCGGGCTATGACAGCCCGAATATCATCCAGTGTGTTTACTTTGACCGCTTCCTGCTTGACGGGTCCTGACCAGGGAACCCCCCGCAGGTACCAGGTCAGCTGTTTTCGCGCTTCCAGACAGGCGGAATGGGGATCCTTCCAGGCGCAGGCAAGCTCAAACTGTTCCAGAGCCGTGTCCATTCTCTCCGCAAGAGGAGGCAGGGCAGGTTCCGGCTCGCCGGATAAGACGGCCTGGATTCGCTGGAAAATCCAGGGATCGCCGAATGCACCGCGGCCCACCATACAAAGATCTGCCCCTGTCCGACGGAGAATAGCGGCTGCCTGTTCCGCCGAAAAGACATCCCCATTGGCAATCACCGGGATGGTTACGGATTTTTTCACATCCCGGATGCTCTCCCAGTCCGCAGAGCCGGAGTACATCTGCACTCTGGTTCTGCCATGCACGGTGATGGCAGAGGCACCTGCCTGCTGACACATTTGGGCAAAAGACACTGCATTCACACTGCCTCCGTCCCATCCTTTGCGGAATTTCACGGTGACAGGTACTCCGGCACTTTTTACGCACGCTTCTATAATGCGCCCGGCCAGGTCCGGATTCCGCATGAGAGCGCAGCCATCCCCGTTTCGGACGACTTTTCCCACCGGACAGCCCATGTTGATGTCCAGCAGATCAGCGCCGGACAGTTCCACTGCCATAGCGGCCGCCTCTCCCATGATGGAGGGATCCGAGCCGAATATCTGCGCGGCGGTCGGGCCGTCCCCGGGAGGGCAGAACAGAAGGTCTCTGGTTTTGGGATCGTGGTAGGCAAGACCGCGGCTGGAGACCATCTCCGTGCAGGTGAGGGCCGCGCCATGGGCGCGGCAGATATGACGAAATGCAGCATCGGTTACCCCGGCCATGGGCGCAAGCACGGCGAACCCGTCAATCCTTACTTTTCCAATTTCCATACATTCTCCCCGATTTCCTGTGCCATTAGTGTACCGCCTTTTTCGGGAAAACGCAACTGGAAGCATGCAGGGGATCTCGCACTTTGTGCGCCGGGTTCTTTGTCAGACGCGGTGCAGGCTTGGAAGAAGATTATGGTGACAGGCACAGGCGGCCTTTTTCCTGTCGTCAGCAGGCAGCAAAGATCCCTGTCCTTCCCGGATATCTGCCCCTAATTCTCCCCGGTACGCGCCTCCGGGGCAGGAAGCTCGGACCCGGAAGGCCTCGGCGGCCATCGCAGGGAAAGGCGGTTCCGTCCAAATGGGGTTGCCCTTCATCCCAGCGGCGGGAGAAAGGGAAAGGGGAGGGAGGAGACAGAGAGGAAAACCCGGAGCCCGGCAGGGGGTGGCATCGGTGTCGAGGCTCTCTATCCGGATGGGGGAAACCGGACTTGACAGGCTGATCCTCCCTGTCTCAGGCGGCGGCACCTGCCTGTTCTGGAAAGAGGACAGGGAAAAGATCGGGGCTTTGTGCATCCTCGGGGAAGAGCGCAAGGCTGTTTGAACCCCCTGGAGAGGGAACCCGAGGCGGGGAAACGCCCCGAGCAGCCGCGCGAGGGGAGAAAACCCGCCTGGGAGAACAAGGAAGATCCGGCCTCGTGCAAAGAGACGCCTCTCCGGATTCTCCCCGGCACCCTGCCCAGCATCCGCCTTTTCCGCCGTCCCCTGTTTCTTTGGGGTGGACGGGCTTGAAAATGCTCTCTTCCCCTTTCTCAGCAGGGGCCCTCCAAGCGAGGGGCGGATTTTCCCGGCGCTGTGCGATGCGGTGCCGGATCCCCGGGTCCGGCAGCCGTTTCGAAAGCCCGGTGCTGCGCACGCTTTTTGCCTGTCAGACAGGCGGATACGGCACAAGAAAAAAAGGGGCCGAAAAAGAGGATCCGGCGCATCCGGTCGGCCAGAGGAGCCTCTCGGAAGGCTGAAAGACCGGACGGCGGAAAAGCGATATTGGTTCGTTCCCGGTTCCGAGGTCCTGCGGGTACAGCAGAACGGGGATCCGCCTCAAGACGGTGGTGCGGCAGGGGACGCAAAAGCGGTGAATTTATGGAAACTCCCGGATGGATCCCGGGAAGGTTTTGGCGAAAGATGAGTTGAAATCGTCTTCCGGATATGATAAAATTTCGAGGAAACGGGGCGAAGCTTCTTCCGCATGGGAGAAGCCCCGCAGAGAAGCGGCATGCGAAGGGTGCAGGAAGGAGCCAGCTTATGCAGGAACAGGGTATCAGGCGTGTACTGTTGAAACTCAGCGGAGAGGCGCTGGGCGGAGCCGGGGGCAGAGGACTGGATTTTACGGTCATGGCCGGGGTGGCGAAAGCGCTGAAAACCTGTGTGGAGGCCGGGACACAGGTCGGCATTGTCACAGGCGGCGGCAACTACTGGCGTGGGGCGAAGGACGGCGGAGGGAAGATGGAGCGCTCCCGCGCCGATCAGATGGGCATGCTTGCCACGGTGATGAACAGCCTGGCCCTGTCGGATGTACTGGAGCAGGAGGGGGTCCCCTCCCGGGTCATGACGATGATAGACATGATCCGTATCGCCGAGCCCTATTCCTACGGCAGGGCCATGCACCACCTGGAAAAAGGGCGTGTGGTCCTGTTTGCCGGGGGCAGCGGCAACCCGTATTTTACAACGGACACCGCGGCGGCCCTGAAGGCATCGGAGATCGGAGCGGATCTGCTTCTCATGGCCAAAAATATTGACGGCGTCTATACCGCGGATCCCAGGCAGGATCCCACAGCCCGAAAACTGGACCGCATCACCTATCAGGAGATCCTGGCCAGGGACCTGAAGGTGATTGACGCGGCAGCTGTCAGTCTTCTCCGGGACAACGCTGTTCCCACGCGGATTTTTGCCCTGGATCCCCCTGACAATATTGTGCGGGTGGTACGGGGGGAAAAGCTGGGCACCGTTGTGGAGTAGGCTTCTGCGCCAAACAGGGAGCCTGGATACATGCGGGTCCCGGACAGAGAAAAGGCCTATTCGGGCAGCACAGAGTTTTTAGGAATACACAGGATGATAAGGAGGTAAAGGCATGTCTGATCTGGAAGAATATGAGGGAAAAATGAAAAAGGCCAAGGAGTTCCTCTCCGGCCAGTTTGACGCCGTCCGGGCAGGGCGGGCCAATGCAGCGGTACTCAATGGGATTATGGTAGATTATTATGGTACCCCTACGCCGATTCATCAGCTGGCGGGCATTTCTGTGCCGGATCCCCGGACCCTGGTGATTTCCCCCTGGGACGCCTCCGCGCTCAAGAGCATTGAAAAGGCGATCCAGGCTTCGGACCTGGGCATCAATCCCCAGAATGACGGCCGTGTCCTTCGGCTTGTCTTTCCCCAGCTCACGGAAGAGCGGCGCAAGGAACTGGCCAAGCAGGTGCGCAAGTATGGCGAAGAGGCCAAGGTAGCCGTGCGCAATATCCGCCGGGATGCCATGGACAAAATTAAAAAGCAGCAGAAGGCCGGGGATATTACCGAGGACGACCAGAAGGATCTGGAAAAAGATCTCCAGAAGCTGACGGATGACAACATCAAGGATATCGACAAACTCACCGAAAAGAAAGAGAAAGAACTGTTCGATATATGAGTGCGGAGCCAAAAAAAGTGGCGGGCGGAGCTCAGTCGCTCCCCCGCCATATCGCCATCATAATGGACGGAAACGGGCGCTGGGCCCAAAGGCGGGGCCTGCCCCGCACCGAGGGCCACTCCGCCGGGGCGGACAGCTTCCGCCGGGCGGCCCGGTACTGTCAGAAACTGGGAATAGATTATCTGACAGTGTATGCCTTCTCCACGGAAAACTGGAAGCGGCCGTTGGACGAGATCGAGGGGATTATGACCCTTCTGGAGAAGTACCTGCGCCAGGCCCTGGAGGATATGGAAAAGGAAAAGATCCGCATCTGTATTTTCGGGGACCTGACTCCCTTCCGGGAGGATCTGCAGACGCTGTGCCGGGCGTGTATGGACCGGTCCCGGATTTATACCGGGGCCCAGGTGAATATCTGTCTGAACTACGGCGGGCGGGATGAGATCGTCCGCGCCGCCAGGCGCTGGGCCGCGGCAGGATGCCCGGAACTGGATGAGGAGCGTTTTGGCGCCTATATGTGGGGCGGCGGCATTCCGGACCCGGATCTTCTCATTCGGCCGGGCGGGGAGATGCGTATATCCAATTTCCTGCTGTGGGAGATCGCCTACGCGGAACTGTACTTTACCGAGGTGCTCTGGCCGGACTTCGACGAGAAGGAGATGGACAGGGCGATTGCGGCGTTCCAGCACAGGCAGCGCCGGTTCGGAGATGTGGGGGAAGAGGCATGATACGCTCCATCGCGATTTTGGGTTCCACCGGCTCCATAGGCAAACAGTCCCTGGCGGCGGCGGAACACCTGGGTGTGAAGGTCTGCGCTCTGGCGGCCCAAAAGAACATCACCCTCCTGGAACAGCAGATCCGCCTGTTCCATCCCGCCTTTGCCGCCGTCTATGAGCCCGGCGCAGCCAGGGCCCTGCGGGCGGCCGTGCGGGACCTGCCGGTGGAGATCGGCGAGGGGATGGAGGGCCTTCGCCGGGCGGCTTCCTGGCCGGAGGCCCAGGCGGTGCTGACGGCCGTATCCGGTTCTGTGGGACTGCAGCCGACCCTGGATGCCATCGACGCGGGCAAGAGGATCTGTCTGGCGAATAAGGAGACCCTGGTGTGTGCCGGCAGACTGGATATGGCCCGGGCAGCCAGGACCGGGGCGGAAATTGTACCGGTGGACTCGGAACATTCCGCCATCTTCCAGTGTCTGGAGGGCCGGAGAGAGCAGTTGGGGAAAATTCTCCTCACCGGTTCCGGCGGTCCGTTTCGGGGCTGGACGTGGGAGCAGACGGCAGCCGTGACGCCGGAACAGGCTGTCCATCATCCCAACTGGTCCATGGGCGCCAAGATCTCGGTAGACAGCGCAACCATGATGAATAAGGGCCTGGAGTTCATTGAGGCGATGCATCTGTTTGCCGTGGAGCCGGATCGGATCCAGGTGGTGATCCATCCCCAGAGCGTGATCCATTCCAGGGTGGAGCTTACAGACGGAACCGTACTGGCGCAGATGGCGGTGCCGGATATGGTCCTTCCCATCCAATACGCCATGACCTGGCCGGAGCGAAAGTCATCTCTCTGCCGGCACCTGGATTTTTGTACCATGGAAAACCTGACGTTTGAAAAGCCGGATCCGGAAAAGACACCCTGTCTTTTCCTGGCGATGGACTGCGCCCGCCGGGGCGGGATCGCCCCCGCGGTGCTGAGCGCCGCCAACGAGGCGGCGGTGGCCCTGTTCCTGGCCGGGCGCATAGGATATCAGGAAATTTACGAACGGGTCGCGAGAACGGTGGAGCAGTTTCCCCCGCAGGCGGACCCGGATCTGGAGGAGATTCTGGCGGCGGACGCCCGGGCCCGGGCCCTGGCGGCGGAATAGGCCTGACACAGGGAAAACGCCCGGCGGGGCGGGATTTTTTTGAAGGGCGGATATGAGAACGTTTTGGTATGTCCTACTGGCCATAGCATGCTTTGGCATCCTGATAGCGGTGCACGAACTCGGCCATTTTCTCGCGGCGAGAGCCTGCGGGGTGAAGGTATTGGAGTTCGCCCTGGGTATGGGCCCGGCGCTGTGGAAGCATCAGACAAAAAGCGGCACGCAGGTCTCTCTGCGGTGCCTGCCCATCGGGGGGTTCTGCGCCATGGAGGGGGAGGACGAGGCCTCCGATGACCCGGGCGCCTTCCAGAACGCCCCGGTGTGGAAGCGGCTGATCATCCTGGCCGCCGGGGCAGGGAGCAACTTTCTCCTGGGCTTTTTGCTGGTTGCGGTCTTCTTTACCCAGATTGTATCGGTGACGCCCCCGGTGATCACCGGCTTTATGGAAGGCTGCCCTTATGAAAGTCCCGACGGCCTGCAGGTGGGGGACCGGTTTACCCGCATAAACGGCGAGCGCATCTACTTCTCCTCGGATGTAAGCACCTATCTGGCCCGGGGCGGGGGCGAGACGTCGGATATTGTGCTGATCCGGGATGGAAAGAAAATCCGTCTGGAGGACTACCCTCTGGTTCCGCAGGAATATACGGATGAGCAGACCGGAGAGACGGTGATGCGCTATGGCCTGTATTTTACCAGTCAGCCGGCGGGCTTCGGGAACAGACTGAAGTACTCCTGGTACACCACCATGGACTTTGTGCGTCTGGTCCGTCTGGGTTTGACGGACCTTATAACCGGCGCGGCGGGCCTGCGGGACATGAGCGGTGTGGTGGGCATCGTGGATATGGTGGCGGAGGTAGGCGCGGAAGCGCCAAGCACCTACGACGCCATATTGAATATCCTCTATCTCATTGCCTTTATCGCCGTGAACCTGGCGGTCATGAACCTTCTGCCCATCCCGGCCCTGGACGGGGGCAGGATCTTCTTTTTGCTGGTCACCAGCCTGGTGCAGCTTCTGTTCCACCGGAAACTGGATCCCAAATACGAGGGGTATGTGAACACGGCCGGGCTGGTGCTTCTCATGGCCCTGATGGTTTTTGTGCTGTTTAACGACGTATCCAAAATACTGGCCAGGTAGGAGGAGGAACATGGGACGGGAGAGTACCAGAAGGATCCTGGTAGGCGATGTGCCGGTGGGCGGCGGCGCCCCGGTGAGCGTGCAGAGCATGTGCACGGTGCCTACCCAGGACGCGGAGGCTGTACTGGCGCAGATGCGGGCCCTGAAGGACCTGGGCTGCCAGATTATCCGGGTCGCAGTACCGGACCGGGCGGCAGCGGAAGCGCTGAAGACGATTATGGCCCGGGCCCCTATGCCGGTGGTGGCGGATATCCACTTTGACTACCGCCTGGCCCTGGCGTCGGCGGAGGCGGGGGTCAGCGCGGTGCGGGTCAACCCGGGGAACATCGGCGGCCGGGACCGGGTGGAGGCGGTGGCCCATGCCTGCCGGGACCGGGGCATTCCCATTCGGGTCGGCGTGAATACAGGCTCTCTGGAAAAAAGCCTCCTGGCAAAATACGGGGGCCCCTGTGCCCAGGCCCTGGTGGAAAGCGCCGAGGGGGAGATCCGGGCCCTGCACGAGGCGGGCTTTGACCAGATTGTCCTGTCGGTGAAGGCCTCGGATGTGACCACGGCGGTAGCCGCCTACCGATTGGCCTCCCAGCGCTTTGACTGCCCCCTCCACGTGGGGGTGACGGAGGCGGGCACCGGGTACGCAGGGCTGGTAAACTCCGCCGTGGGGATTGGCACGCTTCTGATGGAGGGCATCGGCGATACCATCCGGGTGAGTCTCACCGCGGATCCCGGGGAAGAGGTGCGGGCGGGCCTGGCCATTCTACGGGCCTGCGGCCTGAGCCGAAAGGGCGTGCGGCTCATCTCCTGTCCCACCTGCGGCCGAACCCGCATCGATCTCATTGGCCTGGCAGAGAAGGTAGAGCAAAGGCTGGCGGGCCTGGACCGGGACCTCACCGTGGCGGTGATGGGCTGCGAGGTGAACGGACCCGGAGAGGCGCGGGAGGCCGACTACGGCATTGCCGGCGGAAAGGGATTTGGCAGCCTGTTTGTCCGGGGGGAAGTGGTGAAGACCAAAGTGCCGGAAGCAGAGCTTCCCGATCAGCTGATGGCCCTCATCGAGCAGGACACCGGCCGGATCTGAGGGGGCCGGGCGGCCATGGAAAGGAGTACGGGATTGGACAAAGTAGAAATTTTGGAGATGTTTCCCTGTTGTAAGGCCCTGGAGACAAGCTACGGCTCTCTGGAGAAGGTCCTGGTACAGGAGGTGGTCATCGATCGGGAACATCTGAGTATGGCAGTCCGCCTCTGGTTCCCCGAAATGCCAGCCCCGGCGGAGCTGTCGGCCATGGAGAGGACCCTGCGGGAGGAGTTCGGCCTGGAGGAGGTCACGTTCTCCGCCCAGTGGCCCCAGGCGGAACAGAGCAGACCGGAGCAGAAAGTGCTTCTGGGCAAGGCGGTCCGGGGCGACAGCGTGCCGATCCGGGACGCCATGGAGGGCGGAAAGAACGTGACGGTCACCGGCAGGGTGTTCGCCTGCGACAGCCGGGAAGTGCCCAAGCGGGGGGCGGTGCTGCTCCAGTTTGACATGACGGACGGCACAGGCTGTATACGGGTCAGCCGGTTCTTCCCCCAGCGGGAGGAGGCGGATTTCCCCATTATCCAGAAGATCAGGAAGGGGATGTACCTGACGGTATCCGGTACCACGGAGTACAGTACCCACAGCTCGGATCTGGAGCTGAAGCCCCGGAACATTCAGACGTCGGAAGCGCCCCCGGTGCGGGCGGACAACGCCCCGGAGAAGCGGGTGGAACTGCATCTGCATACCCGCATGTCGGCGATGGATGCGCTTACGGACCCGGCGGCGGCCGTCGCCCAGGCCCAGGCGTGGGGGATGAAGGCCATCGCCGTCACGGACCACGGAGTGGTACAAGCCTTTCCGGATGCCTCCCTCGCCGCCAGAGAGCACCCGGATGTGAAGGTGATCTACGGCATGGAGGGCTATTACGTCAATGACGTCGATGAGAGCCTGGCGGTCCTGGGGCCCGGGGACGGTCCCCTCGAGGGTGATTTCGTCGCGTTTGATATCGAGACCACCGGCCTTTCGGACCGGAAGGATCGGATTACGGAGATTGGGGCGGTTCTGTTCCAGAAGGGAAAGCCGGCGGGTACCTTCCAGAGTTTTGTCAATCCCCAGATGTCGATTCCCCTGAAGATCCAGGCCCTGACCGGCATCACGGACGAGATGGTGGCGGATGCGCCTCCGGAGGCGCAGGCCCTGTCGGACTTTCTCTCTTTCGCCGGGGACCGGGTCCTGTGTGCCCATAACGCGGTATTTGACCTGGGGTTTCTGTCCGCCGCAGCGGGCCGATGCGGGCTTGCCCTGGATCCCCTGTGCCTGGATACCCTTCCCATGGCCCAGGCACTGCTTCCGGACCTGAAGAAATTCGGCCTGGATGTGGTATCGGACCGACTGGGCCTGCCTGCTTTCCAGCACCACCGGGCCAGCGACGATGCCCTGGTATGCGGGCGGATCCTGGTCAGTTTTCTCTCCAAACTCCAGAGCGGCGGCCTGACCCGCCTCAGCCAGGTGAATGAGGAGGTGCACCGGCAGCGGGAGGCCTCCGGCCGGCCCCACCGGACCCGGCACATCTCCCTGTTGGTGAAAAACCGGGTCGGCCTGAAAAATCTCTATGAGCTGGTGAGCCAAAGCCACCTGGCCCATTTCCATTCGGTTCCCGTGATTCCCAAGAGCCTTCTCCTGCAGCACCGGGAGGGGCTTCTGGTGGGCAGCGCCTGCGCCGCGGGGGAACTCTATCAGGCGGCGGCCCGGAGCCGGAGCTGGATGGAACTGAAGCGCCTGGGGTCCTTTTACGACTATCTGGAGATTATGCCGGCGGCCAACAACGCCTTTCTGGTGGAAAACGGCACGGTGGAAAGCGAGGAGGGCATCCGGGACCTGAACCGGCAGATTGTGGCCTTGGGCGAGGAGCTGGGAAAGCCGGTGGCCGCCACCGGGGATGTGCACTTCCTGAACCCGGAGGATGAGATCTTCCGCCGGATTTTGTTGAATGCGAAAAAGTTCGCCGACGCGGACCGGCCCATGCCCCTGTACCTGCGGACCACGGAGGAGATGCTGGAGGAGTTTTCCTATCTGGGCCCGGAGAAGGCGTATCAGGTGGTG
>CAZGAM010000051.1:0-1188 GCA_964523685.1 uncultured Oscillospiraceae bacterium
CCGGACTGCTGATCCCGCAGAATCGTCCCTTTGGGAACTCGCAAAATGACATCGGACCCCTCTTTGCCGGAGCAGCGCTTGCCCTGGAATGAATTGCATGGCCCTTGACAAGCACTTCAATCCATTGTACAATATTTAAAACTGTGGGACACACGGAGCTGGCCCTGTTGAGCCCGATACATCCGTATCGTTGCGCAGAAAGCCCCCGCCTCTATGGGAAACATAGTCGGTAGGAGCATGTCCCATACCACATTTTCTTGATTCAAATTCGCCAGAGGAGGAGACCTGCATGTTCAGAAAACTTATAGACTCCCTTCGCTCCCATCCCCGCAAAATTGTTTTTACAGAGGGAAACGATCCTCGTATTCTGGAAGCCGCTGCGCGGCTTCTGTCAGGTACTTTTCTAACTCCCATTCTTATGGGAAATGAGGAGGAAATTCTCAAAGCTGCACAGGATGCCGGCTATAATATCCGCGGCGGCATCATCATTGACCCCAAGACCTATCCGGATACGGATAAAATGGTGGAAAAGATGGTCGAACTTCGAAAAGGCAAGATGACCGAGGAGCAGTGCCGGGAAGCTCTCACTCACAGGAACTACTTTGGCACCATGCTGGTAGCCACCGGTGAAGCGGACGCGCTGCTGGGCGGTGCGACCTACTCCACGGCTGATACCGTGCGCCCCGCTCTGCAGCTCATTAAGACCAAACCCGGCAACCGCATCGTGTCCTCCTGCTTCATCATGGTCCACCCGTCTGCTACCGGTGACAGGACCGTTCTTGCCATGGGGGACTGTGCCATTAATATTCATCCCTCGGAAGATGATCTGGTGGAGATCGCTACAGAGACCATTAAATGCGGCCGCATGTTCGGCATTGATCCGAAAGTGGCCTTCCTCAGCTATTCTACCCTCGGATCCGGCGCTGGAGAAGATGTGGACAAGATGCGCAACGCCGCCCGCCGTGTCAAGGAGCTGATGCCCAGCGTTCCCATAACCGGTGAGATGCAGTTTGACGCCGCTGTGAGCCCGGTCGTGGCGGAAACCAAGTGCCCGGAAGACAAAGTAGCCGGTTATGCGAATACTTTTATTTTCCCGGACATCAACGCCGGCAACATCGGCTATAAAATTGCCCAGAGACTGGGTGGTTTTGACGCCTATGGTCCTATCCTCTGCGGTCTGAACGCGCC
>CAZGAM010000051.1:1198-12765 GCA_964523685.1 uncultured Oscillospiraceae bacterium
CCATTAACGACCTGAGCCGTGGCTGCAACGCAGAAGAAGTGTATTCCATGGCAATCATCACGGCGGCGCAGGCAAATATGGTCTAATCGAAATCTCTCTGAGAGAAACCTCCCTTGTGTTCCGTTCAGCCGCTCAGCTCGGCCCCTGAAGCATCTGCGGCAGGCATTTCGGGGCAGCGAACGCTTGCGGATTTCCTGGAAAACATCTGAAAAACAGGACCCCGAAAGCGTCTCCCGGCGCTTTCGGGGTTTAATCTAACCAGGATCAGGGCACCGGGCTCTTTCCCTTCCCCCGCCAGGCAGGTTCTGGTTTTTGAACACTTTGAGGCAGTGAAAATGGAACAAGAGAATTATATGCGCCTGGCACTGGCAGAAGCAGAAAAAGCCCTGCAGAGCCAGGATATCCCTGTCGGCTGCGTCATAGCAGACCGCCAGGGAAAAATTATTGGCCGCGGCAGGAACCGGCGGGAGCAACTGAAAAATGCCACGCGTCATGCCGAAATGGAAGCGATTGAGCAAGCGTGCCAAAATCTCCAGTCCTGGAGACTGGACGGATGCACCCTGTATGTCACTTTAGAGCCCTGCCCCATGTGTGCCGGGGCGGTTCTGAACGCTCGTATTCCCGCCATTGTGTATGGCGCCAAAGAACCGCGCTCCGGCTCCTGCGGAAGTGTCCTCAATCTGTTTGAGGAGCGTTACGGCTTTCATCCCGCCATATACGGAGGCGTTCTCGCCCGGGAATGTGCTGCCCTGCTGGCGGAATTTTTCCACGCTCTGCGCTGAGCCCATCCCCGGGGCGCTCTGTTTGTTCTACAAAATGGGGGAGGGAACGAGGCTGTTGTCTGCCTCCAGGGGAAAGGGTGCCTCGACTTTACTGACGATGCCGCCGTTTCCCCGCGTCTTTCCGCCGCAGTCAAGTACGTGGAATCCTTTTATCGGACATTTCTCCGGATTCCCTTTTTGAGCTCCAGGGGATGGAGCACCGCATTGCTTTCCACAATCAGGTCAATTTCCCTCTGGTCCTTGTCCCGGTAGAAGAAAAACCTGACATTTTCCGGGGCTGTAGGCGTAATGGGGGAAAATCTGGCCCACCCCATGATTTTCGTAAAGGGGTCCTGCCGGCCGCCCCGTGCATAAGCACATCTCGCTCCGTCCAGGAACAGAGGTACGCGCAAAGCCCGGTATCACAGAAATAGAGCCCTGGTATACGGAAGAGCCGCTTCAGCCCGCTGGCAGAATACAGCTCCAAAAGTTGGATAATTCCCATGGGCTGGAAGACTTTCACCCCTTCTTTTGCCGTAACCCCTGAGACGCCGGCCGCTAAAGCCAGATCCTGGTAATTTACAAGCTGCCCGATAATGGCCGCACGGGTTCTAAGAAATTTGCGGAATCCCTCTGTACCTGTAATCCCATTGTCATCCACGGCACCCCGCATGAGGCAGGACTGCCCATAGGAGCTGCTCCGCATCCAGTTCCTGTACCTCCGGCGGTCCGCCGCCCTATATTCATAAAGTATCCGGCATTTGGTTCGCAGGAAAGAGCCGACTCCTTTTCTGCTGCGCTGTAAAAGAAAAGTCCAGTTTCTCCGGCGGGCATATGCCAAGAATTTTCCCGTTGGGACAGACTGCACATTTTCAGCACACAGACACGCCCTGCCAGCAAATCCCCCGCCTGGCGAACAAGCTTTTTGCTCTGAGGGCCGGTAAACCAGAGCAGGCCGCGCTGATCTCTGTATTGTCACACAGAATCTTGATTCAAAAATCCCCGGTGCCTTCTGTGCCTCATCACGCAGAAGGAGAGGACATAAAAACAGCTTGGAATCGCTATTCGTCAGGTCCCGGGCCTGCGGATCGTCCATCGAAACGCACTGCCGTTCCTCCCGGTCCGCCAGGCGCCGCAGCACCGTAGTCTTCCTCCCTGCCGGGCTCCCCCACCATATCCGCTTTGAAAACGCCGGTCATGCTCAGAAATTTCCGTTTCAATTCTCTTTCTACATACTGCACAGCGAAATCCTCGTCTCAAAGAAAGAGCACTTTATTTGAGCCCTCTCTCTGTCAAGTCTTTTTCAGCCTGGTCCGCATCTTCACAAAAGGGCACCTGGCTGCCCCAGCCGCACCGGATGATTTTCCCACGAACGGGCAAAAGGCATCTGCTAATTGCTCAACAGAGGCGCTGCCTCCTCCGGGAATCTTCGCCCGGCAAAAAGTGCCTTATCATCCTGTGCCAGACAAACGCCGCGGGAGCTTATGTGGATACGGCGGCAGGCATCCGGCCCAAAGAGACGTTCCATTCCCATTCTGTACAGTTCATAATATTCCTCCGGTACCAGCGCCAGAATATAGCCGGCAAAACCGCCTCGGTGGAGCCGCCATGCGCCGCGGCCGGCCAGAGCGGTAGCCGTTGCCTCCAGGCCCCGGTCCAACCCTTCGCCCCAGCCTTCCGGACGGATCGTGCGCAGAATGCGCTCTGCGCTGCGCCCGGATTCATTCATCAGCTCCATGTACCGCTGCCTGTCCCGAAGACCCAGCGCGTCTGCCATGGAGGATACCCGCCAAGTCTCATCGAAAAAGTGTTTGGCCCGCTGCCACTGCGGATCGTCTTGATGCTGGGGAAATTCCCCCTCGAAAGCGCTGCTCCTCACCCTGCCCAATACAGATTCTCCAAAATGACGGGCAACCGCTGTCATATCCTCCCCAATGCTCATCCGTCTTTCCCGGGAAATGGGCGTTTCTCCGGTATCTGTCAGGCACAGCGCCAGACCGAGACTGTCAAAGGCGCAGTCGATCGGAACAATTTTATTATCCAGCGCATCCAGATACACACCTCCCCCCAAAGCACAGGCGAGCGGATCGACAAGACTGCATACTTTCCCGAACCATCGGTTCTCTGCCTTCTGAGCATCGTGTGCCAGCTCTTCCGGCGAAATCTCCACGCCGGAAAAAGCGGTTAGAATATATCCGGTCAACACACAAAGAGTGGAAGAGGCGGAAAAACCACGCCCGGCGGGAAGAGCACTGAAAAGATAGGCGTCAAATCCACGCAGTCCGGAAATATTTTCCGAGATGCAGGCTGCCATCCCCCGCACCAAAGCGGAGGATTTTCCCTTCTCTTTCTCATCCGGCCAGAGTTTGTCCAGTTCTACCTCAATGGGGCTGAACCCCTCGCAGAAAACGCGGATGACGCCTTCGTCATTCGGCTCTGCCTCGGCAGTGATCCCCTGATCCATCGCGGCAGCCATGATCCGTCCGCGCTGCCAGCCTGTATGACTGCCAACCAACTCTATGCGGCCCGGGCAGAAAAAACGTGTCATGCAAACATACCCAATAGTCAAACCCTTTTCCCCGGAGGAACCGCTCCGGAGTAGTCACAAACGCGATGATTCAAAATATCTAAATTTTCTATCCTGTTTTTTCTATTATATGGTTGAACTGCCCATAAATCAACGCTATAATGATTACAATTTTTTCTCCTGACCTCTCGATGACAAAAAAGGAGCTTTTTTTCATGAATGGAAAAGGCCTGAATCTCACGACACTGTGTGATTTTTATGAACTGACCATGGGCAACGGGTATCTGGCTGCCGGGTTGGATAAGCGCATTACCTATTTTGATCTGTTTTTTCGCACAGTCCCCGACAAGGGTGGTTTTGCCATAGCCGCCGGACTGGAACAGATTATAGATTATATAGAAAATCTGCATTTTGAACCGGAAGATCTCGACTATCTGCGAAGCCGCAATCTTTTCTCCGAAGCGTTCCTTCGCTATCTGAAAGACTTTCATTTCACTGGTGACCTATGGGCGGTCCCGGAGGGAACCCCTGTTTTTCCAAAGGAACCCCTTCTCACTGTCCGCGCGCCTGCCATCGAAGCGCAGCTTCTGGAAACCTACCTGCTCTGCGTAATCAATCACCAGAGTTTGATTGCTACCAAAGCCAACCGGATTGTCCGGGCCGCCAAAGGCAGACCGGTCCTGGAGTTTGGCTCCCGAAGGGCCCAGGGAGGAGACGGAGCTGTTCTTGGGGCGCGGGCAGCTTATATCGGCGGATGCGCAGGAACAGCCTGTGTCCTGTCCGACCAACTCTACGGCGTTCCCGCCGGGGGCACCATGGCCCATGCCTGGGTGCAGATGTTTGACAGCGAACTGGATGCTTTTCTCACGTACTGCCGCACCTACCCGGAAAATGCCACTCTGCTGGTAGACACCTATAACACGCTCCAGAGCGGCGTACCCAACGCCATACGCGCCTTCAATGAAGTTCTGAAACCTTTAGGCATTCAAAAATGCGGCATACGGCTCGACTCCGGCGACCTGGCCTACCTCTCCCGCACCGCCAGGAAAATGCTGGATGAGGCTGGCTGGAAACAGTGCACGATTACCTGTTCCAATTCTCTGGATGAACATCTGATTCAGGATCTTCTCAATCAGGGAGCCTGCATCGACTGCTTTGGCGTCGGCGAACGGCTGATTACCGCCAAAAGCGACCCCGTCTTTGGCTGCGTATATAAACTCACCGCAGAAGAAACCCCAGATGGAACCATTATTCCTAAAATCAAAATCAGTGAAAATGTAGAGAAAATAACCAACCCCCATTTCAAAAAGCTCTATCGTTTCTATGGCCGTGATACGGGAAAAGCGGTCGCCGACTATTTGTGCCTGCATGATGAATCGGTAGATGACAGCGGTACCATGGAAATTTTTGACCCCGATTCCACCTGGAAGAGAAAAACAGTCTACGATTTTGAAGCAAAAGAGCTTCAGGTTCCTATTTTCCAGGAGGGAAAGCTGGTGTATCAAAAGCCTTCGCTTCAGGAAATTCAGACATACTGCGCTCAGCAGGTGGATACGCTCTGGGAAGAAATCAAGCGATTTGAAAACCCCCAGCGCTTTTATGTAGATCTATCCCAGAAACTTTGGAAGATTAAAAACGACCTTCTCCATGCCCAAAACGCTTAAGATGGTTTTCCCGCCTAGGATAAAGAATCTTTTGATCCATGATAAAATGAGGTAAATCTTTGCAAACGAGAAAACAATCCCTTCTAAAAGGCATAAAAGCCGGTATTCCTATCGGGCTCGGGTATTTTGCCGTATCTTTTTCCTTAGGTATCCTGGCAAAAGAGGTGGGACTGACTCCTTTTCAGGCTGCTCTTATGAGTCTTCTCAACAATGCCTCTGCCGGTGAATACATGGGTTTGACCATGATTGCCGCCAGCGCCACCATAGGGGAGATGGCCCTGGCTACTCTGATTACCAACGCCAGGTACCTGCTCATGAGCTGTGCCATGAGTCAACGCATGAATCCCAGGACACCTTTTTTCCATCGCCTGCTGATGAGCTTTGACATTACGGATGAAATATTCGGGGCTACGATCGCACAGCCAGGCTATCTTGATCCCTGGTTTATGTACGGTACGATGATCCCCGCCCTCCCCGGCTGGTCCGTGGGTACAGCCCTTGGTACATTGGCCGGCAGCGTCCTTCCTCTGCGGGTTGTCAGTGCATTCAGTGTCGCCCTGTATGGTATGTTCATAGCCATTTTCATCCCTCCAGCCAGGAAAAACAAAGTCATTGCCTGCCTGGTAGTACTGGCTTTTGCCTCCAGTTACTGTTTCTCGGTTCTGCCCGGCATATCCAATCTCGCAGAGGGGACCAGAACGATCATTCTGACCGTCCTGCTATCTGCAGGTGCTGCGGCACTATTTCCCGTCAAGGAGACCCAGGAGGAATCTGTCCCGCCCGAATAGGAGGACCCTTCCTGTCCTTATCGCCGTCCCCTTTGAGCCTTGGGAGCAGCCAGTTTTTTCTTAGGCAAACGCAGCGCAGGGATGTCAAGACACTGCCTGCAGCCTCTGCGGCGCATTTCCTTTCCTCCGGAAACCTTGACAAATGCCAAAGACGCCAGTTCCCGCTCCAACTGCCCGGGGATCTGGGGTCTTTTTCTGTTCAGCAAAGAAAACTGGTTCGGATCAAACAGTACCCTTCTTACCAGCTTTCACCCCTGGACAACTTGCAGGAACCGTAAGATCGGTACATGCTACGAATATACCTATTCCAATGCTGGTCCGCACCTGGCTCTCCGGTTGAGGCAGGTACAACAGAGCCCGCGGCAGGTCGGTACGGCGCATTTCACACAAGAGAGGTCTAAAAAACGGATGAGAAACATGCCTACATTGCTTACACAGACGGTGGATGTACACAGTACGCATAACAAAGGAGATACAAACGGGCCAGGCGGGTATGGTGTGGTGCTGATCGACGTCAACACCGGCGATTCGATCGCCGTTTCAGAAGGCTACTACTATACGGATTCCACACCGCATAGAACTGTCTGCTGTAATTGCGGTGGTGAGTATGGTCCCTGCCTGCCGGCTCCAGTATGTGTGAAAGTATTTTCCGATTCCAGCTATGCAGTTTCTGTTCTTAACGGTTCCAGCACCTCAGGATGAATGAAGTACCGAAAAGAGATTGACCAATCAGGCTCATTCAGACAGGAAACAGTTTCAGCGCCAATTGACGCCATAAAAGAATGGCGAAAAGCCCTTGCGAAGATCCGATGTCTCAGGTCTCAGCAAGGGCCTTACAAGGCGAAGACAGATTTTTACCGGTTAAGAATCTGCATGAACTCGTCGCCGGTGATGGTTTCATGGTCATATAAATAAGAAGCCAGTTCATCCAGTTTTTTCCGGTTTTCTTGTAAAATTTTGGTTGCTTTGTCATGCTGACGCTTCACCAGCGCCACCACCTGTTTGTCAATCTCCGCCTGAGTATCTGCAGAGCATGCCAGCGATGCATCGCCTCCCAGATACTCGTTGCTGACTGTCTCCATTGCCACCATATCGAAATCTTCACTCATGCCGTACCTGCATATGGCTGCTCTGGCTAATTTCGTTGCCTGCTCAATGTCGTTGGAGGCGCCGGTGGTAATCGATCCAATTGCTATTTCTTCTGCTGCCCTGCCGCCGGTCAGTGTCGCGATTTTGTTCTCTATCTCCTCCCAGCTCATCAGGTAATGATCCCCTTCTTCCACCTGCATGGTGTAGCCCAACGCTCCCGAAGTCCTGGGAATAATGGTAATCTTCTGCACTGGAGCAGAATGTGTCTGCTTCGCTGCTACCAGGGCATGGCCAATCTCATGATAGGCAACAATCCGTTTTTCCTTATCTGTGAGAATGGCATTTTTCTTCTGATATCCGGCAATTACTACTTCGATACTCTCTTCCAGATCGGTCTGGGTAACGAACCGACGGTTGTCCCGGACAGCCCGTAGCGCCGCCTCATTTACGATATTGGCCAATTCTGCCCCCGAAGCACCGGATGCCATGCGGGCTACCTTCTCATAGTCCACGTTCTCAGCCACTTTCACGTTCTTGGCGTGAACTTTCAAAATGGCCTCTCTGCCTTTTAGATCCGGCAGCTCCACTGGAACACGACGGTCAAAACGGCCCGGTCTTGTCAATGCAGGATCCAGTGCCTCCGGACGGTTGGTTGCCGCCAGGATAATGACCCCGTTATTGGCTTCAAAGCCGTCCATCTCGGTGAGCAGCTGGTTCAATGTCTGCTCCCGTTCGTCGTTTCCGCCCATGGCGCCGGAATTTCGCTTGGAGCCGATGGCGTCAATCTCATCAATGAACACAATGCACGGCGCTTTTTCCTTTGCCTGTTTAAAAAGGTCCCGGACCTTGGATGCACCCATACCTACAAACATCTCCACAAATTCAGAACCCGACATGGAGAAAAACGGCACGTTGGACTCCCCTGCCACAGCTTTTGCCAGCATGGTTTTTCCAGTGCCCGGAGGGCCCACCAGAAGTACTCCTTTAGGCATGGAGGCGCCAATTTCCTTGTATTTAGCCGGATCATGGAGATAGTCGACAATCTCCTGCAGGCTTTCCTCTGCCTCGTCTACTCCTTCCACATCGGAAAAGCGAATTCCATCTGAACTTTTCACATAGACTTTGGCATTGGATTTTCCCATGCTGAACATCATGGAGTTTCCCCCTGCCTTGTCCATAAGTTTCTTGCTCAAGAACTGGCCGAGTACGATAAATATAATGATAGGAAGTATCCATAAGAGGAAAAAGGAGAGAAACGGCGATGTCTGTTCTATAATCTCACTGGAAAAGGTCACACCGGAATCATGCAGGCGCTCGACCAGATTCAGATCCTCCATAGGTCCGGTCTTATAAACCTGCGTCCCTTCCTTATCCGTGAACAGGATCTGATTGCTCTCAATCTGCACTTCTCCCAATTCACCATTTTCCGTCATATCCATGAAAGTACCGTAATCCACTTCCGTAATCTGACGTCTGGCCAGCCAGGGCATAAACAGCAGATTAAACAGCACCAATACCAATAAAACTATTCCATAATAGAATATTAGCGGTTTTTTGGGCTTTTTTACTTCATTCGTCATTTTTCACATCTCCTTTTTTCTTGATTTTCCGCTCAGTTCAGCCAAAAGGTCCTGTCAGAAGCGGATAAGAATATATCGGCGGTATTCTCCCGCTATCGGCGGTATTCTCCCGCTGGAAGATTAGCAAGTGTTTTCCTCCATATGGCAAACTGGTTGTCGGCACGGAAAAAGGTCTTTTATCCCAGCTGTAATTGTAACTCTAGAAACTCCAGTTAGATTGCTAATGCAGGTGATTCCACCCCTGTCGATCGCGCTGGCTTCTGAGGCAAAGTACATTCGCTTTTGATCTTCATTTAGCATGGGAAGAACCATGTTAATCCTTGTAATGTTTGCTTCGTCATTCATAGTGGTCACCTCACCTTTCGGTGAGAGAATAACACATCTGACAGCTATTTACAAGTCAAAATGTAAAGTTTATTAATGCATAGTTCCTAAGGTATATAATTTGGCTCGAGAAATGCCCGAATTTGATGTGAAGGTGAAGGAAAAAACAGCTTCTAAGCCCTCAGAGGGGAAAAAAACATGGAGGTAGAAGAAAACCTGGCAGCAAGAATCAAAAAACTATTGAGCGCGAGAAAACATGCGCCAGTTAAGAATAGCAGCAGGTCTTCCACCAGAGCCACCGGAAACGGACAAAACTGGTCCCGGCCGGAAACCGGGCATCTACAACAAAAAACTCTGATACGGATCCCAAAAGTTCTAAAATAGACACTAAAAACAATATGTACAATACATAGGTTTTACTTATGAATACCGACAAATCAACTTACAAAACTTATAATATTAATAAATATCACGCATTCCCAATTTGCTAAGAAAGAGACGATCACGCTCAATAGTTTCTGTTTTCCATCTTTTAGCAAGAAATCCTGTTTTGACTAACACGGTGTCAACAGCATCAAACCATGTTAGCTGCTGATGATATATACTTAGATTATTCAACCAAGATAATAACTCCAGTTCTTTTTTAGGGGACTCCTTTGTGTCATGGGTCTTGTCACCGTTCTTTTTACCAAGTTGCTCCTTCATGTTGGAAAGTAATTTGAGGTAGTAGTCACGATAACATAAACAAACAAATTGAATGAACAGTTTCCCTTGCAGCGTGTCTCGTGTCCAATCAAGAGGACGTTTAGCATCTGCATAGTCCTTATCATCTCGAAAAAAGTCCTCAACCTGTTCACGACTACGGTATTTTTTCAAGGCGTGGAAGGTATCGTCTTCATAATCTGCCAGTAGGACAAAGTAGCCGCTATAAAATTTCTCTTCTGCACATTTTTCTTTGTTGAATTAAATGGATGTAATTAGGCCATTATCATCTGCTGAATGTTTAGATATTTGTTTGCAGTTTTCAAATCATCGTCTGAAAGAATGTCGAGGACCTTATTTTCTTGGGGCTTCTTAAGGGAGATGATCTTTTGGTCGAACTGAATTTTTTCATGGTTCTCTTTTACACTATCCTGAAAAATGTAATGTGGAGATAAACTTCTTTCGTTATGGATTCATGGTCCAAGTTCCCATCATGGTACGCAGCGCGATGGAAAGTATGTACCACTGGTACGGTCATTCCATAGATGCTGGAGTCCGACGTGCAGGCATATTCAATGTCACTAAAGTTATCACGGTTATTGTCAATGATCTTTCTGACCCACATCAGAGAATGCTTTATCAACATGATGAAATGAACGTTCCTGTGTAAAAGCTCCGCTACGTTGTACTCTGCATAGAACCCATTATCGCAGATCAATTCAACTGTCTTCAAACCGAACACATCAATTTGATCTAGGGCATTGGAAACTGAGATGACGTCTGGTATATTGCCAGGTTTCTTTGAATAAGCAATTGGCTGCTTGCTATCTAAAGAGTAAGCAACAAGAAGTTTGATCGTATCAAGGCCATCGTCATCTTTGTTATAGCCCTGTCTTGCATCCGCCTGATTCTTTGAGTACGTAGAGAAAGTTGTCGTATCAAGAGCTATACAAGCAGTGTCTGTTAAATCTTTGGCCCGCTCATTGAAAAAGTTCTGGGGGATACTTTCGTTATAGCCAATGTGCAGGAAAAAATTGCGGTATATCTCCTCACTAAGACCCTCTCTGTATGGCAGAGGATGGTTAAGCTGCCATGTCAAAATTCCCGGGAGTGTATCTCCTACGGTCGCAAACAAATATCTCGCCAGTGAGATGATCTTCTAGGCAGTACCTATGTCTTCCGCTGCTTTATATACTGCTTCATCTATTCCAGAAGATTTCCCGAGAAAATCTAGGATGTCCATCATGCCTTTATGGCTTCGACAAGCGTATAGCCTACTGTTTTCTTCATTCAGAGCATTACAAGACTTAGGCTCAGATACAGCTATTTTGTCTGGGTTTTCGGCAACAGCACCAGATGATACTTCAACTGCGCTATCCGTGGTCGCTGAATCCTTTTCTGCTTTTCCTCTCCTCTTTGAATTATCTTTTCCAGTGCGTTTGGGGCGTGTTGCAATCATCTTAACGCCACCTTTTGGAATTTTTCCCAGAAGGGTGCTGGAAAGTGTAATGTTGTATCTCTTTTGTGGATCATATAGAGTAGTTCGCTCATAGACGTAGATGTCACCATTTGGCTGTTTTCTACGCACTTGCGCTGTCACTGGTTGTCCGGCGGCGACTCTAGGCATGGTGGATCCTCCTATATTTAGTGTCTAATTATGGAATAGCTACCATGATATACACACTACTACAATGTCAAGAAAAATCCACAATTTGTTGAGTGATTTACTACATTTTTTCTAGTCAAGGCCACAATATTTAGAATACAGTGATCAAAGATAACTTTATTTAGTAACTATAATAGAGCTTTCAGGATACGGATGGCGGAAGCCCCAAAAAACACATGGAGGCAGAGGAGTCCGCTAATGATTCAGGGAAGCAAACTCCCCGCAGCAAAACAGAAAACCAGGAAAATTCAACAGCCTTTGTCGACCAGATACAGAACGGTCGGACAGCTGGTCAGGATCCTACTACGTATAATACAAAACCCCATAAAGAGCGCCAAAGGGGACTCTGAACAAGAAGACCGTGGAAAAGGGAAAGAAGGAGGCTGAACTGCGTCAAGCCGGTATCCTTCCCCCGAACCTCCTAAGCGTGGAGTTGGGAGGCCGGCAGGAACAAAAAGCCAATCGA
>CAZGAM010000052.1:0-12495 GCA_964523685.1 uncultured Oscillospiraceae bacterium
AGCTTGTTCCGTTCTCTTACCTGCAGGTACGGCGTTTATGCCGTCGCAGGAAACCACGATCCGAAAGTATCCGATGTGCCTTTTCGACGGTTTCTGGAATCTTCCGGCATCCATCTGCTCGACGACGAAGTGAAGCTATTTTCCGATTTCAATCTGGCAGGCAGAACAGACGGTTTTAAAAATACGCGTGCCGCCTTTTCTGAGCTGCACCCGCAGCCGGACCCGGAAAAGGCTACGATTGTTTTGGACCACAATCCGCAAAATGTCCCTGACGATGTGGAAAACAGGGCGGCGCTTGTCTTGTGCGGGCATACGCACAAAGGTCAGCTTTTCCCTGTCACGCTCCTGACCAGGTGGGCAGCCGGGCGGGACTATTTTTACGGGCACACACAGCACGGCAGTACCCACGTCATCATCACATCCGGAGCAGGGTTTTTTGGTCTTCCTGTGCGAATCGGAACCGACAGCGAAGTAGTGGAAATCGTCATGAAATCCACGAAACCGCCCGCAGCTTGAATCCGGCCTGGTCTTTTGCCTGTTCACCGGCACACCATGGATCGCCTTTGCTGCGCACAAAATGTCATTCCGTTCCAGCCCGGCCCTGTACCGTTTCCCCACCGGTCAGGAAAAAACATCTTGACAGAGGGCGGTTGGATTGTTACAATAAGGTTGTTCAAAGACAGCTGGCAGCCCCCTTTGGAGGGTGTAAGTCCCGCCGAGGACGTCAATTGGATCATGATCGATGCTGACTGTCGTTGTCTCTTTGGACAAGGACATTTTCTTTTTATAGGAGGTGAAACCAATCCATGCCTAGCAAGGCGATTCTCAAGGAGAAGCAGGCTGTTGTGGACGCTTTGACCAAGCGGCTCCAGGAGGCCAAGGGTGGTCTTCTGGTGGACTACAAGGGCATCAACGTAGCCCAGGACACGGAACTTCGCCGCGATTTGAGAAGCAAAAATGTGGAATACACCGTGGTGAAGAATACCCTCACCCGACTTGCCTTTGATCAGGCAGGTCTGTCCGGCCTGGACGATCAGCTGAATGGAACAACCAGTATGGCTACCAGTTCGGAAGATCCCCTGGTGCCCATCCATGAGCTGACGGAATTTGCCGGGAAAATGAACGGAATGTTCACGATAAAAGGCGTATTTGTGGACGGAAAAGTCCTCAATGAGGCGGAAGTCGCGGATCTTGCGCCGATTCCCAGCCGGGACGCTCTGTATTCCAAAGTTCTTGGGACCATGCTGGCTCCCATTACCTCCTTGGCCGTTGTTCTGGGCCAGGTGCTGGAGCAGAAGGGCGGTTCTCTGGAACCTGCCGCGGAAGCTGCTGAGTAAATTCTTTCGATTATTACAAATGGAGGATAGATTCCATGGCAAGCGAAAAAGTAACTGCGATGATCGACGAGATCAAAGCGATGAGTGTGCTGGAGCTGGCTGAGCTCGTGCATGAAATTGAAGAGGTATTCGGTGTTTCCGCCGCTGCGGCTGTCGCTGCCCCGGCTGCGGCCGCTGCAGGTCCTGTAGAGGAAGAAAAGACCGAGTTCGATGTAGTGATGACCGATTTCGGCTCGGAGAAGATCAAGGTTATCAAGGAAGTGCGCGCGATCACCAATCTCGGTCTGGCGGATGCCAAGGCGAAAGTGGAAGGCATTCCCGCCCTGATTAAGGAGCAGGCGCCCAAGGAAGAGGCGGAAGAGCTCAAGAAGCGTCTGGAAGCGGTAGGCGCGAAGGTGGAACTCAAGTAAGCTTTTTGTGGAATAAGGCGCAGCCCTGCTGCGCCTTATTCTCTTTAGCCCTGTCATCTCCTGCGGTGGTGAAGTGCTCTCACCCTATTTCGTTTTCCAGTGCTCCTGGGAATAGGAATACTTCCCCGTCAACTCCTTGTACCGTTATATTAACTTCGTTTCGCTTTTATTGAATGAACAGGAAAGGGGAACCATCATGCACCAGTTATTTTTAATTGCAGAAGGAAATTTCCGCACGCTTGTGGAATGGGGCATTCTCATCCTGGAGTTTTTCGGTACCTCTGTACTCATGGTCACCGGCATTTCCAGTATGTACAAATGGCTTCGCAAACGTTCCGATGTCCGCACGACGATCTCTCAGGGTATTTTACTGGCACTGGCTTTTAAAATGGGCGGCGAAGTGCTGCGCACTGTCATCGCGACAGAAACCAAAGAACTGGTAAGTATTTTCTGCATCATTCTCCTGCGCGGTATTGTGGCCGCTTTAATATACTGGGAAATCACAAAAGAAGTAAAAATCGAAGCCTTGTACAGAGAAAGCAAAATTTCTGAACATCCTTCCTCAAAAGAGAAAAAATCTGACCAGAACAAACCGGAAAATACCTGAACGGCAGGTTTCCCAGACAGCCTGTCTTCTATGTATGGCAGGCCCCCTTTGCTGCCTGCGGAGTCGTCTCTTTCTCCGCATCCGGCCTCAATTCGTTTTCTCCCGGTAATTTACTTAACCTGAAGCAAAGCTTATGTATGATGCGTATTGCTATAGTGTCTATTTTAGAACTTTTGGGTTACTAAACCCAGCGCTCAAAAGAGCCGGTACACACATAAAATTTTCAGAAAGAAGAAGACAGGGCACTGCTCCCTTGTTCAGAACGAGGGGAATCCTGCCAAAAGCATCATGAAATACCTCTTAGTTATTGGCGATGGGATGGCAGATAATCCGGTCCCGGAGCTGGACAACCAGACGCCTCTGGAGGTGGCGGACAAACCCGTCATCGATGATCTGTCCCGCCGGGGGATCCTGGGCAGTACTCTGAACTGCCCGAAGGAGTTCGAACCCGGCAGTGCCACAGCGATTATGTCTATTTTTGGAGCCTCTCCCCTGCAGTATTATCACGGTCGGGGCCCTTTGGAGGCGGCCGCCCAGGGGATCCATCTTGCGGACGGCGACATGGCATGCCGATGCAATATGATCACCCTGGAAGACGGTGAGCTGCCCTACAGCGAGCGTAGGATCCTTTCCCACAGCGCAGGTTCCATTGATGGGGAGACCTCCGACGCGTTGATCACCGAGCTATGGAACAGTCCCGACTTCGCCGCTCTCGCAGAAGAGTACAAAATGGAAATTTACCCGGGCTCCTCTTTCCGGCACTTTGCGGTCATGCACCAGGCCGACATAGCCGGTTTGTCCCTCACGCCGCCCCACGATCATCTGGGAGAGAAGATCGGGCCCCTGGCGCCGGCGGGATGCGAAACAGCCGCCAAACTCAATCGGATGCAGGAGGCCGCCTTTCGGTTCCTCCAACATCATCCCCTGAATGAAAAGCGCAGAGCTGCCGGGAAAAAGCCGGCCAATTCCATCTGGTTCTGGGCGGAGGGAACCGCCGCCATTCTTCCTGATTTTGCCAAAAAGTACGGCCATACAGGAGAAGTGGTATCCGCTGTCCCCCTGGTGCGGGGTATAGCCCGCCTGTCCGGTCTTCCAGCTCCCCTGGTGGAAGGGGCTACCGGTGAGATTGATACCAACTGGGACGGCAAGTGTCAGAAGACCATAGAGATTTTAAGCCGGTGCGAGTTTGCCGCCCTGCACATAGAAGCCCCGGATGAATGCACACACAATGGGGATCTGACGGGCAAAATTCAATCCATTTCCTGGCTGGACAGCCGGGAAGTTTCTCCTATCGTATCCTATCTGCGCTCTACAGGGGAACCGTTCCGGATTCTCCTTCTGTCTGACCATAAAACACTCACTTCCAACCGGGCCCATGACGGGGACCCTGTTCCCTTCCTCCTCTATGACAGCCGGGAAAAAAGCTGCTCAGGCCGCTCCTATACCGAATCAAACGCACGAAAGACAGGGCTTTTTGTCCCGGAGGGCACAGCCCTTCTGGACATGCTCTTCGGCCATGAAAACATTCGCGTACGCAAAACTTAATCTGGCGCTGGATATTCTTGGCAGGGAACCAGATGGATACCACAATCTGCGGATGATTATGCAGTCTGTCGATCTGGCCGATGAGATAGACGTGGAGATCACCAGAGACGGCCGTTTCTCCTTTTCCTCGGAACAGCTCTCTCTTCCCACAGATGAACGAAACCTTGCCGTAAAAGCCGCGATGCTTTTTCTAAAAAACACCGGTTTCGGCGCTTCCATCCGCATTCTGAAAAGAATTCCTGTCGGTGCCGGCATGGGCGGTGGCTCCGCCGATGCAGCCGCCGTCCTGCGCGCCCTGAACGCCATGACAGGCTGGCCCATGAGCGCCGGACAGCTGTGCCGGCTCGGAATGCTGGTCGGCAGTGACGTGCCTTTCTGCCTTGTCAACGGCACCGCTCTGGCGGAACACCGAGGCGAAAAGCTCACGTCTCTTCCCAGTCTCCCCGACTGTCCCATTCTCATCTGCAAGCCGGCTTTTTCCATTTCCACCCCCGCCCTGTTTCAACGGGCTGACCAGAGGAAGAGTCGGTTGAAGCCGGATATCCACGGCATGGTGGAGGCTCTGCAGAAGGGAGACATCCTGGAACTGTCCCGAAGAATGTACAATGTATTTGAAGACGTACTGGACAGGACACAGCAGGAGATATTTACCATAAAAAGCCTTTTTACCGACCTGGGTGCCGTGGGAACCGTCATGACCGGCACAGGTAGCGCGGTTTTTGGCCTGTTCGAAGAAGAAGATCCGGCACGGGCAGCCTTCCACTTTCTCTCTTCTCAGTACAGGGAATGCTATCTCACCCGTCCCAGCCCCGCCACCCCTGTCCAGCCTCTGAGGAACGGTTAATCAAATGCAGTGGCTGGCAGGATATGATCCGAAGGCACGCCCCCTTAACGCCCAAATTTCCTGACGCCATACAGCTTTTCAAAACTGACTCCCCTGGGGAAGTTCTTCTATACCTTGGTAAAGGCCCGCAGCCTGGTCAAGAGCCGCATTGTCAGCAGCCGGCTTTTCCCCTGCCCCATCCTCTATGGTCGATCGGCACAGACAGGGATTTCCTGAAGGTCCTGCCCCTGGTCCTCGGGAATTGGAAAACACAGCCCTATAGTCCTCCCCACATTCCATTCATTTATTCAAGTTTTAGACGCATTTCAGTTGACAGCTCCGGCCGCCTGGCGTTATAATAGCCGTCAGGGAAGACGCCCGACCCTGCCTGGCTGCATCATTTGGAAGCGTGGACACGCGGGAGAGGAGCCTGGCATGGAAGAGATAAAGTTCCATGACTCTTTCCACAAATTCTTGGACAAAAAGTTCGTAACCAGGCCGTCCGGGGCGGACGCCTGCAGCAGCCATGCGCCGGGCGCAATACTTTACCGGACCAGGAGAATTTTGGCCCGCGGCCTGCGGGCATGAAAAAGTAACATGAAAGTCTATGTATCTGTAACCGCCAGCTTTCAGGAAGGCGGCCTTTTATCCCCTCACGCCATCACCTGGCAGGATGGCACACAGACGAGAATTGACAGGATTGCCGACATTCACCACGTTCCTGTTCTGCCTGCCGGCGACCAGTGTGATCGGTATACCCTTCTCATAAACGGTCAGAGTGCGGATCTTTTTTTCGAGCGCAATGCCAGTTTGTCCGGCAATAATATTGGGCGCTGGTTTGTGGAACAAAGCCCTGCCTGATCCCCGCTCCCCGGCATGATGCAAAGAACTCCCTTTCGGTTGCCGGAGAGTTGGGTTCCTTTGCTGATTATTTTTCAAAAAGAAGAACAGGAGGTACATATTTATGCTGTTTCAGGTGTATGGCGAAAACTCCATGTATCAGATTATAGGCTGGGTATTGGTATTTCTCGGTCTCATCATCACCAATGAAATTCAGCGGCGCAGCAAGTTGGGGGGCTACGGCTTCTTCTTTGGCGTTCTCGGCTGTCTTACCGTGTACTTCATCGCGATCTATGTAGGCGCGTCCATGGGCAAAGAGTGGGCTTTGAACAATCCCACTTATATCTACATGAACAGCTGGTTCCATTATGCCAAACTCTACGCTGCCGCCTTCGGCTGCATTGGTTTCATGTGGCTGAAATACAAAACAGCTCTGGGTAAAAAGGACTGGTTTAAGTGCTATCCCTTTGTGATTGTTGCCATCAACATTCTCATCGCTGTGGCCAGCGATTTTGAAAGCGCTATCCGGGGTTCTATCGCTCTGGCCAAGACCGGCAGCCGCTGGTGGCTGTCCAGCGAAGGTGTGTGGCTGTACGGAGGATGGTGGAACTGGGCAAACGGCATTGCCGGCCTCATCAATATCTTCTGCATGACCGGATGGTGGGGCATCTACTCCTCCAAGAAAAAGGATGATATGCTCTGGCCGGATATGACCTGGGTCTACATTGTCGCCTATGACGTGTGGAACTTTGAATACACGTATCTGAATCTGCCTACCCACGCCTGGTACTGCGGCTTTGCCCTGCTTCTGGCGCCCACCTGTGCTGCCATTTTCTGGAATAAAGGCGGCTGGATTCAGAATCGCGCTAATACCTTGGCCACCTGGTGCATGTTCGCCCAGGTCTTCCCCATGTTCCAGGATTACAGCCGCTTCTCAGTCCTGCCCAGTCTGTACGCGGACGGATTTATGGACAAGGCCGTTCACCCCACCCTGGTGGATCCCCGCGCGCAGGGTGCGATCGCGGTGGCTTCCATTCTGGTCAACTGCGCGGCGCTGGCTCTCATTTGGAAGCGTGCCAAAGCACAGCATAAGAATCCCTATAAAAATGAGATCTTTGTCGGTACCCGTGACTATGAAGAGGCTATGGCCCGCGCGGAGGCGTGAGACAGCCTGCAGAATCCTCGTATGCTCTCTGTTTCTGCAGAGAGCATACGGTTTGATGCCGGGAGCAAAAGCACCCGCAGCCACAAATAAATAAAATATATGGCGTAAGGAGAGACTTGTTATGGCATCCATCCTTGACCCCAATCCCGATGCGATCCAGCGGGAAGAGCCGATGCGGGAGCCCATCGCCAAATTGGGCAAAATGATCACGGACCGCATTCCCCAGAAACTGGGGATGAAAAAAATCACCAAGGACGATCCCGAGTACTGGGGCCTATCCGCCATTGTCAGCGACGAGGAGGCAGAGCTGGCTCTGAAGCTGGGGGTGCGCAAGCCCAAGACCTTCCAGCAGATCCAGAAGCTGTCCGGCCTGGAGACGGATAAGCTGCAGAAAATGCTGGATCATATGAGTTTCACCGGGCTTTTGGAGTATAACTGGGAAAATCTGGACGGAAAAAATCCCCAGCATGAAAAGCGCTGGGTCGTTCCCATGTATGTGCCGGGCAGCGCCGAGTTTGCCACCATGAATGAAACCATCATGGCGGAGCACCCGGAAATGGGCCGTTTCTTTGAGAGAATGAGTTTTCTGCCCCTCACAAAAGTAACCCCCATGGTCCCTCCCGGTGGAGCCGGGATCGGCATGCATGTTATCCCGGTGGAAAAGGCCATTGAAATGGAAGAAACTTCCATTTCCCTGGAGCATATTTCCCACTGGTTGGATAAGTATGAGGGAAAATATGCGGCCAGTCCCTGTTCCTGCCGCCGCTCCTGCCTGACCTATGACGAGGGTTGCGCCGATGACTACCAGGACTGGTGCATCGCCGTAGGAGACATGGCAGACTATGTAGTAGAGACCGGAAAGGGCGGCCGTTATATCACCAAAGAGGAAGCACTGGCCATTTTCAAGAAAGCGGAGGACAATGGCTTCGTCCACCAGATCACCAACATTGACGGAGAGAACAAGATCTTTGCCATCTGCAACTGCAACGTGAACGTATGCTATGCCCTTCGTACAAGCCAGTTGTTCAACACCCCGAACCTGTCCCGATCCGCCTATACCGCCCATGTCAACAAGGATGAGTGCGTCGCCTGTGGTCGGTGTGTGGAACACTGTCCCGCCGGAGCGGTAAAGTTGGGGCAGAAACTGTGCCAAGCCGACGGTACCGAGGTCACCTATCCCCAGCATCCCCTGCCCTCAGAGCAGAAGTGGGGTGAGCATATGTGGTCCGTTGACTACCGGGACAAGAACCGCATCAACTGCTACGACACCGGCACATCCCCCTGCAAGACCGCCTGTCCGGCCCACATCGCCGTACAAGGGTACCTGAAGCTGGCCGCCCAGGGAAAATATACAGAAGCCCTGCAACTCATTAAACGGGAAAATCCGTTTCCCGCTGTCTGCGGGCGGGTATGCAACCGTCGCTGCGAGCAGGCATGCACCCGGGGCACAGTCGATCAGGCAGTAGCCATCGATGAGGTCAAGCGCTTCATCGCCCAGCAGGATCTGGACTCGGAAAAGCGCTTTATCCCTGAGAAGGTCGTCCCCAAAGTACAGGGGGAATTTGAAGAGAAGATTGCCATCATAGGCGGCGGGCCCGCTGGTCTGAGCTGCGCCTACTACCTGGCTGAAAAGGGGTACCGCCCTACCGTCTTTGAGAAAGAACCCAGCATGGGCGGCATGCTTATGCATGGACTGCCCAGTTTCCGTTTGGAAAAAGAGGTGGTCCAGGCGGAGATCGACATTATAGAGGCATTGGGAGTCGAATTCAAAACGGGTGTGGAAGTAGGCAAAGATATCACCATCGACCAGCTGAGAAAACAGGGCTACAAAGGGTTCTACGTGGCAGTGGGACTGCAGTCCGGGGGCCGGCTGGGCATCCCCGGCGATGATGCCCGGGGAGTCATTTCCGGCATAGACTTCATGCGCTCCGTCAACAGTGGCGAAGGTGTTTCCCTGTCCGGCAGAGTGGTCGTCATTGGAGGCGGCAATATCGCCGCGGATGTAGCGCGCACAGCCGTGCGATGCGGGGCGGAAAGCGTCCATCTGTACTGCCTGGAAGCGTATGACGAAATGCCCATGGGAGAGGAAGACCGCTCCGAGTGTGAGCGGGATGGCATCGTCATCCACGCTGGCTGGGGACAAACCGGTATTGAAACAAAAGCCGGCAGCTGTGCAGGGATCCATTTTCAAAAGTGTCTGCGTGTGAAAGATGACGAAGGACGTTTTGCTCCCGCATTTGACGGCACGCAGACAGAGGCTGTCCCCTGTGAAACCGTTCTCTACTGCATTGGCCAGAAAGTTGACTGGAAGACCCTTCTCACCGGCACCAAAGTAGAGTTCAATCCAAATGGCACCGCAAAGGCGGATCCGGTGACCTACCAGACAGCCGAGCCGGACATCTTTGTCGGCGGCGACGCCTATACGGGCCAGAAATTTGCCATCGACGCCATCGCGGCCGGCAAAGAAGGCGCTGTCAGTCTGCACCGCTATGTTCAGCCCCACTCCAGCCTGACGATCGGGCGCAACCGCCGGCAGTTTATCGAGTTGGATAAAGGCAATATAAAAATCAACGAGGAATCTTTTGACAATACACCCCGGCAGTGCATCGGCTACAACGAGGCGCTGCGGAAGACTTTTCAGGATGAGCGTATCCCCTTCAGCGAGGAGCAGGTAAAAAAAGAGACGGCTCGCTGCCTGTCATGCGGTGCTTCCGTGGTCGATCCCAACAAGTGCATCGGATGCGGCGTGTGCACGACAAAATGCGCTTTTGGGGCCATCACCCTCCACCGGGATCACCCCGAATGTTCCAAAATGATTCCTTCTGAAGACAAGTTGAAAGCGATTCTCCCCCATGCGGCCAAACAGGCCATTCATATCACCTTTTCCGGCAAAAAATAATGCATGAACTGGGCGTGGTATTCCACATCATCTCGGACTTGGAAAAAGTAGCGGCAGAAAACAATGTCACGCACATCAACCGGGTCACTCTTCAGCTCGGGGAAGTTTCCACTGTGATTCCCCATTATCTCATCGACTGCTGGAAATGGGCCAGCGAAAAAAATGATCTGGTTCGGGGGGCTGCCCTTCAGGTAGAAACCATTCCTGCCGTCACTTACTGTCAGGTCTGCGGCCAGGAATACCCCACGGTGGCCTATGGGAAAATCTGTCCCTTCTGCGGCAGCGAAAAAACCTACCTGCTACGCGGAAATGAATTCCTCATTAAAGAAATCGAAGTGCCCCAGGAGGATCCCTATGGATAGAGTGAAAATCATTGAAGTGAAAGAAAGCGTTTTCGCCGACAACGACGCGCAGGCAGATCGGGTCAGAGAAAAACTGAAAGGACAAAAAACATTTCTTCTCAACCTGATGAGCTCTCCCGGTTCCGGAAAAACCACCACTCTGGTCCGTACGATTCGGGATCTGTCGGAGAAGCTGGACATTGGGGTAATGGAGGCAGATATTGACTCCACCGTAGATGCAGATGCCATTGCCGCAGCCGGTGCGAAAACCATTCAAATTCACACCGGCGGCATGTGTCATCTGGATGCCGGCATGACCGATCAGGGACTGCAGGAAATCCAGTCGGAGAAATTTGATCTCGTAGTTCTGGAAAATATAGGCAACCTTGTCTGCCCTGCGGAATTTGACACGGGCTCCTGCGCAAATGCAGCTATTCTCTCCGTACCGGAGGGAGATGACAAACCTCTGAAATATCCTCTTATGTTCCAGGTCTGCCAAGTGCTTCTCATCAACAAAATCGATGTCCTTCCTTATTTTGATTTTGACCTGGATAAGGTCACCCACTATGCCCATATGCGCAATCCAAACCTTACCATCTTCCCTCTATCTGCAAAAACCGGCGAGGGCTTCCCAGCTTGGGAAAACTGGCTTCTGGATCAGATCCACAACTGGAATCATCCGTCCTGAACTTCCTGCCCATTTAAAAAGTATATGCCTGCGTGGGCAGTACTGTATACCGGAAAACTGCCCTTCAGCGCGAAGATTACCACAGACCTTGCCATTCCCGTGATGTCCAGCATTTCGGGAATGGCAACGATTATCTATATTTTTTGGCGTCCCACCACTTTTGTCTATATCCTGGAATTCGGAATTCTGATATCCTATATTTTTTAAGCCAATATTTTCTAGAGCTTCATTTTTTAAATTTTCCTTATATAAAAGTTCATTTTTTGTTCATCTTTCAGCATTGACTTTCTTTATGCTCTGTGCTATCATACGTTACAATTTGATTTTTTATTTATATATTTTAGAATCATCGTTAACAGCACGAGGAGATAAGAATGTCCAAATTAAATCAACGCAAAAATTTTATAATAAACGCCGTTTATTGGGCTATTATTATAGGTCTTATTCTTCTGACAACGAACTATCTGTTTGGACTTATCTGGCCGTTCCTGCTCGCATTTTTATTTTCCTGGATGCTGCGGCCTCTCATTCGCTTATTGACGAATCACTGCCATTTTCGGCACTCCATCGCCGTGGCATTCTCTCTAGTTGCCTTTTTTGGCATAGCAGGAGGGATTCTTGTTGTCGTTACCTTGAATATTGTGTCATGGATTCAGCAATTGGTGGTTTGGCTTCCGGATCTGTACACAGACACAATTTTGCCCGCCATGCAGACTCTTGTAGATAATATACAGCAGTTCGTTGCCAGACTGGATCCCAACGCGTTGAACATCGTTCAATCTATTTTTGAAAACGCCATTAATTCCATCAGCTCCTCTGTAAGCAAGTTCTCCCTTCAGGCTGTTCGCTTCATTTCCGGTCAGCTTACGCAGGTACCCGGCAGATTTGTCTCCTTCATTTTATGTATTATCGCTACCATCTTTTTTACGGCTGACTTCAACCACATCACAGGCTTTATTCTGCGCCAGCTTCCAGATCGTACCCGCACGCTGGTAATCAAGGCAAAAGAAACTTTTTTTCATGTTTTGAGACACTACGGTAAAAGTTATGGAATTATTATGTTGGTGACTTTTATCGAGCTGCTGATTGGCCTTTTACTTTTGCGCCAACCCCATGCCGTTCTTATCGCAGCGCTGATTGCCATCGTGGATATATTCCCCATAGTGGGTGCAGGACTGATTTTGATTCCATGGGCTATCATCAGTCTCCTGATCGGATCCACCGGCACTGGTCTTGGGTTATTAGCTCTTTATATTTTTATGACTGTAGTCCGCCAAGCGCTTGAACCCCGTGTGGTCGGCCACCAGGTAGGTCTTCATCCATTGGTTACTTTAGTCTCCATGTTCGTGGGCGGCAAACTTTTCGGTGCCTTTGGATTTTTTGGCTGTCCCATTGCATGCGCTATTTTGAAAAGTCTGGATGATGCTGGTGTTATCAATATAATTCGAAAAGAAGAAGCTGCATCCTGTCCCCATGCTGAATCATCCCTCGGCGATGAAAAGTGAGCGGCAAAGAAAGAGAGAGAATTGCATAGATTCTTTGACTTGCGCGGGCTTTTTTATATATCGACAAAGAGCTTGTCCTGTTGGAGTAATTTCCAGAGATACTATTCCACAAAACTATCCCCAGCCAGTGTATGCCGCCGCTATGTTCCCCTCCCTCTGGCCAGGCTGTACAACGCACTTGCGTTTGACGGCTACCAATAATTGAAGCCTGACGATCTTTCCTTCCCCTCTTCTTTGCTCTGCTCAAAACATTTTCCAAAGGTATTGACAATCCAACTCCTGATATGATAAAATAACATTGTTTGCGGGCGTAGCACAACGGCTAGTGCACCAGC
>CAZGAM010000053.1:0-12404 GCA_964523685.1 uncultured Oscillospiraceae bacterium
CGAGTATGTGTCCGCATTGTCTAATGCCGCAGCCTTCCATCGCAGGAATGATTTTTTTGTATGGGGCGTAAATAATGACACCCATGAGATCGAAGGAACTTACTTCAATCAATGCTGCGATTATAAAAAAGAGTCACCCTATCAAGAAGAACCGGAAATGGCGTAGTGCACTCAGATTATACAAAGGTAGAATGCACTCTCCGGAAAACTCCGTTCAGAAGTTGATGGAAAAGATGGAAAAAAGGAGCATATGAAATAAAATGAGACGGTCTGAAATTAATTTAGTATTGCATGAAATGGAAGAAATGTGTGAGAAATACTGTTTTTATTTGCCACCTTTCTGTTCTATGACCCCTGAGGAGTGGGAAAAGGCAGGCCATGAATATGATGAAATTCGTGACTGTATGTTGGGATGGGACATTACAGACTATGGTTTGGGAATTTTCGATAAAGTAGGTTTCGGTTTGGTTACTATACGCAATGGCTGTCGTGCCATGCCGGAAAAGTATCCCAAGGTTTATGCAGAAAAGCTGCTGTATTTGCGGGAGGGGCAGACATCTCCCAATCATTTTCACTGGTATAAGACGGAGGATATTATTAACCGCGGAGGGGGAAATGTCCTGATTCGAGTATACAACTCGCTCCCAAACGAGGAAGTGGATCGCTTTTCTGATGTCACTGTCCATACGGACGGGGTAACGCATACGGTACCGGCAGGAACGCAGATTCGTCTTACACCAGGAGAAAGTATTTGGATCACGCAGGGTCTGTATCACGATTTTGCTGTGGAAGAAGGTTCCGGCCGGGTGCTGCTGGGAGAGGTCAGCCAGTGTAATGATGATAATACCGATAATCGTTTCGAAAAGTCGATTGGCCGGTTTCCTACCATAGAGGAAGATGAACCGGCTTATCGTCTGCTGTGCAACGAATATCCCAAGGCGCCGTGAACTGGCAGGCTGGCGCTGGTTGGGAAGGTGTAATCTGTCAGACTGCGTTTTATTCCTGCTGCAGTTCCGCAACAAAGGGGAAATATACTGCTCCTATGGACTGGGCGTAAGCAGCTATATTTCCAGGATCTCGCCGGGCAAGATCGCACATAAGAGGCGTATAGGCCATGCTGCTGTCCGCTGCTGTCAATTGTAAGGTAGGCGCCGACTGTGTGAATCCCGCATGAATCTGCTGAAAACACGCGGGCTGTTTGGCAAAACGTCCAAACAGGAAACGCGTGTTGACAGCAGGGTGGAGGAGCCAGATCATTTCCTCGCTGAGTTTTCCCAGATGAAAGCCAATCTCCCAGAATATCCGACAGGCAATTGGATTTCCTGACTTCGCTTCTTCCATCAGATGCTCCAGGCATGGCTTTCGCAGATCGGGTTCCCTGCGAATGAAAAGGTTTGCCCCTTCCCGGTCGACGAAGTCCGCAATCAGATCCGGCTGATGAACCCAGGCCAGCCGGAAAGCAGCTGATTGGCCCAGATACCGTCTGGCATCGGCCAAACCGGAATTTTCATTCCGCACAGAGCGCAGGTCCGCAGGGGGATACGTTCGGCTTTGCCAGCAGCCCAGATCGAGGAAACAATCGTACAGTTCCAGTGGTATCTCCGGAATTTTTCCGCTCCCATCCAGATAGCCGGTGCCCAGGTCCGTCCCCAGAGAATGGGCTACCACGCCGGGAGAAATGGAACGGTCATCCCCACTGTGGGCGATCTCCATAGCGGCGGTAAAGGCGGCCATAACCCCGTCGTTAATCAGATGAACCGGCGCATGAGGACGGCACAGGGGAGTCAGAAGGTCCTTTAAATCCCGAAGAACACGAAAGTTCGATTCATAATCCAGATAGGGATTGTTCCGCATCCCCTGGGTTTTGGGAGTCTCCCCGCCGATTATCCGATCTTTGATAACGACATCCGGGAAACACATGCCCAGAGAATCCAACAGGGAATCAGGTGCCGCTGACGCTACGGCTTGCTGGATCATCTCCAGAAGAGGCCGGACAATGCCCTCTGCGTCAGGGCTTCGGGAGGGGCACCAGTTCCATACCTGCGTCAGGATAATTCTTCCGTTCTGCGCGAGAGATAGCTTGACATCCGTTCCCCCTACGTCTACGCCGCAGCACAGTCCTTTCTCTGCCTGCCGGGCCGCCTTGCGAAGCAACTCTCCCAGAGAGCTGCCGGAAGGAGTAAGAGGCGAGGGAAGAGGGGTATATTCCTGCCATGGGAGAAAGTCGAATGAAAAGCTTCCTTTTCCCAAGGAAGCACCCAGACGATTGGCAAGCGTAATGACTTTTCCATATCCTGTGCGCCGGCTGGACAGCACCTGAAAGATACTGGGCAGTTTCTGCACAAGACTGGTGCAGGGGATATCTGCCGGATCGTGGTATACCGTCAGCTTCCTGCCGCTGCAAGCGGTTAAAATGTTAAATACGGTCGCCTGCAGATATTCCGCTGCGAGCTGTTCTTCTTCCGAACTGTGCCACCGGGGCAGGTTTAGCCGCCAGTCCCGTTTGGTGCCATCCCACAGTTCCAGACGAAGCAGGAGCGGAGAAGCGTCTTCTCTCTCCGCGCAGGTTTTTTGCATATCTGGCAGCCAGAGCGGCTGATTCTGTTTTGCTTCATGGAGCCATTGCGCCAGCATATTCTGTCCCCCGGGATGCGTTTTATAGGTCTGCTGCCTTAGGGCAGCAGACCTTTTGCCTGTACGGCGATATTTTCTGCTGTGATGCCGTATTCCGTCAGCAGCTCTCTGCTGGCACCGGACTGTCCGAAGCGGTCCTGGATTGCTACATGGGCCAAATGGACAGGTCCGATTCCCAGCAGATCGTAGGCGACAGCCTCGCCCAGGCCGCCCATGCGGTTTGCTTCTTCACACACCAGCAGCCGCCCCTGACAGGCCATTACCTGTCTTGCGATGGTCTCAGTATCCAATGGCTTGAGGGTATGGATGTTCAGCAGGGAGGCCTGAATACCTTCTACCGCCAGCTGTTCTGCAGCTTCCATGGCCAGGGGTGTCATAATACCCGTTGAGACAATGCACAGGTCCCCGCCAGACCGAAGTTTCTGGGCTTTGCCTGGTTCGAAGAGATCATCGGCAGAAGTGACAAGGGCAGTCGGCTCTCGGGAGATACGGATGTATACAGGGCCTTGGATATGATAGGCCGCTTCCACCACTTTCTTTGCCTGCTCATAGTCGCAGGGGCACAGAATGGTCATATTGGGGATAGAGCGCATGGCTGCAATATCCTCAATGCACTGGTGCGTGCCACCGTCTCCTGCGGGGGTCACACCGGAATGCGTGCCGGTGATTTTCACGTTGGCCATGGAATACGCCGCAGCATTGCGTACAATTTCAAAAGCACGGCCGGCGGTGAACATGGCAAAAGAGGAGGCAAAGGGCACAAAACCGGTTTTGGCCAGTCCTACTGCCATGCCAATCATGTTCTGTTCCGAAATACCGCATTCCAGATAGCGCTCTGGAAAGACCTGGCCGAAGGAGCGCGAACCGGTGGCGTGACCGAGATCTGCTTCCAGTACCAGAACGTCGGCATGTTTGCGGCCAAGTTCCACCAGGCCGTCTCCGTAGCCCTGGCGAGTCGCTTTTTTCTCACCCATGGCTCTGTTCGCCTCCCAACTCTGCCAACGCCTGGCTCAGCTGTTCTTCTGTGGGAGCCTTACCATGCCATTCCACCTGATTTTCCATGAAAGATACCCCCTTGCCTTTGATCGTCCGGCAGAGAATGCACTGCGCTTGACCGGCAGTCGTTCGGTCCAGGGCCGCAAGCAGCTGATCGTAGTCATGGCCGTCTACCGTCTGCACATCTAAGCCAAAAGCGGACATCTTCGCAGCCAGATTCCCCAGGGACATGATCTCCTCCGTGGGACCGTCCAGTTGAAGACCATTCCAGTCTACCAGAACGGTCAGATTATCCAGCTTATACTTGGCTGCTGCCAGAAGCGCTTCCCAGCAGATTCCCTCCTGCAGTTCGCCGTCCCCGGTAAGGACATACACATGGCAGCTTTTTTTGTTCAGCTTGAATCCCAAAGCCATGCCTACAGCGATAGACAGACCCTGGCCCAGTGATCCGGTACTGCAGTCTACACCCGGGCACCTTTTGCTGTCTGGATGACCCTGCAGGATACTGTGCAGCCGGCGCAGGTGAAGGAGTTCCTCCCGGGGAAAATAGTGCTTATCCGCTAAAATGGCGTAATAGGGAGGATTTGCATGGCCTTTGCTGAGTACAAACCGGTCCCGGTTCTCATCTTGCGGGTCCGGATACAGCTGCATTTTGCTGTAATAGAGAGCAACCAGAATATCTACGGCGGATAACGATCCGCCAGGATGACCGGAGCCTGCTGTTTGGATCATACGCAGCGTATCGCAGCGTATCTGCCGGGCTTTTTCTTCCAAAGTCGTTTTTTGTTCCTCAGTGATCACTTGCAGAGCCTTTCTCTATGCCTTTCCCAGACTGCCGAACATCTTCATTTTCTCTATACAAACCTGCTTGGTCGCCTCCAGGCCCGGCGCGAGTACATTTCTGGGCATATATCCTTTTCCCTGTTTATCTTTCCCCTCCGCAAAATACTGGGCAGTGGCCTGTGTGAAAGCGATCTGGCACTCTGTATTCACATTTACCTTGCACACACCCAGACTGATTGCCCGGCGGACCATATCCTCCGGGATGCCGGATCCGCCATGGAGCACCAGGGGCAGTTCTCCCGTCTGTGCCTGGATCGCGGCAAGCACATCGAAATTCAGCCCCCGCCAGTTGGCCGGATACTTGCCGTGAATGTTGCCAATGCCGGCGGCCAGGAAATCCACACCCAACTGGGCAATTCTGGCGCACTCCTCCGGATCGGCGCACTCACCCATGGCGATGACACCGTCCTCTTCTCCGCCGATGGCCCCTACCTCAGCCTCTACAGAGATCCCTTTGGCATGGGCCAGCTCTACTACATGGCGGGTCTTTTCCACGTTCTCCGCAATGGGGTACTTGGATCCGTCAAACATAACCGAGGAAAAACCGTTCTCAATGGCGTCCAGTGCCTCTTCATAGGTACCGTGATCCACATGCAGGGCTACGGGAACCGTGATTTTCAGAAAGTCCATAAAATCCTGCACCATGTCACTGATGGTACGGTAGCCGCCCATGTACTTTGCCGTTCCGCCGGAGACGCCCAGTATAATGGGGGAATGGGTCTCTTCCGCCGCCAGCAGGAAAGCGCGGACACTTTCCATATTATTCAGATTGAAATGGCCCACTGCATAATGACCCTGTTTGGCTTTGGTGAGCATTTCTTTTGCAGATACCAGATGCATCTTGTTTTGTCTCCTTTTACATGTTGCACTCAGAGGGAAATTTCTCCATCTTTGGAGAATTTATTGAACAAAAGAAGGGATAGGATGGTAAAAATCATCAGAATCGTAGACATAGCGCAGGCTTTTCCGTCTGTGCCCCGGCTGACCATGATATAGACACCCAGGTTCAGCGTGATGGTTTTGCTGGAATAGAGAATAATGGAAGAGGACAATTCCGTGATCAAGGTGACCCAGCTCATAATGGCACCGGAGATGATGCCGCTGAACATCATGGGCACGGTGATGCGCACCAGGGTCTTGAACTTGCTGGCGCCCAGGGAAATAGCCGCTTCCTCTACGGAAATGGACATCTGTCCCAGAACCGCTACGGAGCTGCGGATTGTATAGGGGATCCGGCGAATGCACATGGCGATTACCATAATCGCAGCAGTTCCGGTGAGAGACAGATATTTGTTGTTGAAGGAGATGACCAAGGCGATGCCGATCACGGAACCGGGGATGATGTACGGCACCATGGAGAGGGTGTCTATGACTTTGTTGATCAGATTGGGCCGGCGCACCACCAGATAAGAGATGAGGATGGCCAGCACTACAATAATGAGCAGAGCGCTTCCGCAGATGCGGATGGTGTTCCAGACCGCGTCTCCCATCGTTTCAAATACCTGCTGGTAGTTCATGAGGGAGTATCCGGGCTTGAACATGTTGCCGGTCTTGGACGTATTGCGGAAAGAGAGATATACCAAGTATACCTGGGGCATCAGGGAAACCGCCACCAGACCGTATGCGTAAAGGTGGATGAAAAAGCTCTGTACGGGCCTGGGCTTTTTCCGTTCTATGTGGTGCATGGCACTCATGGAAAAGCTGCTGCGGTTGGAGAGATAGCGCTGAACCAAAAAGACCACCAGCGTAATGAGTATGGCGATGACACTGATGGCGGCCGCAAAGCTGTGGTTGATACTGGTCTCGCCCACATACTGTTTGTAAATCTCCACCGGGAACGTTCGGTATCCTTCGCCGATGAGAAGCGGTGTGCCGAAATCAGCCAGAGAACGCATAAACACCATCAGCGCCGCGGCGAGAATGGAGGGCATGCACAGCGGCAGCACGATGGAGAAAAACCGCTTCATACCGGTGGTGCCCATGTTGGCGGACGCCTCCAGCAGAGAGTTGTCTACATTTTTCAAAGCGCCGGAGACATACAGAAAGACCAGGGGGAAAAGTTTCGTGCTCAGTACCAGCAGAATGCCGCCGAAACCGTAAATATTGGGCATTCGAAAACCAAAGGCAGAACGAATAAATTTCGTGATCAGACCGGCTCTGCCCAACAGCAGCACCCAGGAATAGGCGCCGAGGAAAGGAGCCGACATAGAGCAGAGAATGATCAGGATCTGCAGAGTTTTTCGACCGTGAATCTCGTAAATATTATAGAGGTAGGCCAGAGGTACCCCCAAAATCAGGCATATTATCGTAGCGCACAAGGACACCTTAAAGCTGTTGAATAAGGTAGAAAAGTAGTATGGGTCGCTGAAAAACTGTTTGAAATAGCGCAGAGTGAAACCGCCGGTATCGTTGTCCCGAACGGACTGGGAAGTAATGCGCAGCATGGGATAGACCATGAATACCAGATAGAGAATCAGAATGCACAAGCTCACAATGATCCACAGATCCACTCTGTTCCGTTTGAATTGCGTTTTTTGCATAGCTCCTCCTTACCGTGGCATGGACCCGGTGCCGTTCTGTCTGAGCACGTTGTTGAAAGTTGTGGGAGATGCGCAGGAACTGCCGGTAGCGTAAAACAGGTGTTTTCAGAAAGCCGCCCTCCCCAGCAGGCGAGGGCGGCTTTCCCTGATTGGCGTAGCAGGCAGGCTATCAGCCGTGCTGGGCAGACAGTTCATTCCAATGCGCAAAAATGGCCTCTTGGTTCTCGGCCAGCGCAATGGTGTCAGCCTCCAAATAGTTGATGGTGCTCAGATCCACGATGTATTCATTGGTTACATCCAGTTCCGAGGCAGTAGCAGGACGGGCACCGCACTCCAGATAAATCGCCTGGCACTCATCACTCTCCAGGAAATCCATGAATAATTTGGCGTTGTCCATGTTCTTGGCGCCCTTGATGATGGCAGAACCAAAGGCGATGGAGGTGACGCCTTCCTCCGGGTACACGATGTGTACGCCTTCCGCTTCTTCACTGAGCATCTGCACGCAGGCAGGCTCATAGGTCAGACCCACCGCATACTCGCCGTTGTAGACACCCTTGTAGACGGCGGAGGAACTGTCGGTGATGACAAGCACGTTCATCAGCTGGTCGATGTAATCCCAGGCCTCGTCACTTTCCCAGCCGCCGAAGTCTGTCAGAATGCACTGCAGCTGGTTCCAAGCGGAAGAGCTGGCGGTAGGATCGGCAGAAATCACATAGCCTTCCAGATCGGGATTCAGGAGATCCTCGTAGCTTGTAATCTCTACACCCAGTTCTTCTTCCAGTTCATCGTTGACCCAGAGGCAGGGGATCTGGGTGTCATGGTATGTCAGCACTTCGGTTGTGTTTTTGAACTCGTCCGGCATGAGATCATCGTTGGCGCACACATACGGCTCAAAATATTCGCCGTAGGTCAGCGTGTCAGCATACACTAAGCCGCCGAACATCACATCGCCCTGAGGATTGTCAGACTCCGCCTGGATACGGGTCTTGCACTCTCCGGCGCCGGCCTGGGTATAGTTGATTTCAATGTTGGGGTACTTCTCCTGGAAAGCGCCCATAATGGCGTTGTACTGCAGTTCGCTGACGGTGGTGTACACGTTCAGCTCCCCGGAAGGCTCTTCTTCAGCCAGAGCAAAAGTGCCCAAAGACGCGATCATCACTACCGCGGTAAACAGGGCAAGCAGCTTCTTCATGGTAAGTTCCTCCTCAATAAATTATATTTTGGCTCAACCGCAAAGGCATGCGGTTAAAAGCGCTTACGAAGAAATTCCAAGGCCTCTGCCATGCTGGGAATGCCGGCTCGGCCGCCGATCTTCCGGCATTTGAGAGCCGCCGCCGCACTGGCCAGGCGAATGCTGTCCGGCAGATTCATACCCTGCAGCATACCCGCCAGAAAAGCGCCGTGGAATACATCTCCCGCCCCGGTGGTATCTGCGGCTGCCACAGGATACGCTTCAAACGGAAGAACTTTTCCATCCACGACCGCCAGACATCCCTGTGCTCCCCGTGTTCCGATTACTACCCGGGGACCCCAAGAGGCCATCTCCAGAAGAGCCTGCGAATAGTTATCTATTCCGGAGACCATGACAGGATAGCGATAGTTCATGATGAGAATATCGCTCATTGCCGCCAGGACCCGGTTCTTCTCATTGTCCTTCTCCATGTGGCAGCCGTCCAGAGAGATCAGCACACCCGCCTTTTTTGCGATTTGGGCGGCTGTCAGCGCGTTTCCATACCGCGTTCCGTCCAGATGCAGTACCCTGGCGTGCGTGACCGCGTCCGTTTGGGCACGGTCCCAGCCGATCTCCGGCAGGTCGTCCGGGTAGGGGAATTTTGTGCGGGTATTGCGGCGGGGATCTACCATCACATAAGAGACAGAAGAGCGCCCTCCCGGGAATGTGCGGATAAATTGGGTGCTGACCTTTTCCGTTTCCAGCAGAGCGCGGATCTTTTTTCCCGTATCGTCATCTCCCAGCCAGCCGACAACGCCGGCGGATACGCCCAGCCGTACCGCCGCAACTGCAGCGGTTGCTGCCGCGCCGCCTCCGCACTCTGTCATGGAAGTAATATGCGTGGATCCATCCTCCGGGGGATAGGCCTCCACCTGGCAGAGAGTATCCAGGCAGTTGTGTCCTACACAAATTACCTGAGGCCAGCAGCTCATGGATTGAGCTCCTCTCCGAGCTCCCTGCCGGCTCGCCGAATCGCTACGCCAGCGTAGAGTGTTCGGACCACAGCCAGCTGTGCTACCCGCTCATAGGTCTCATCTCCAGGCAGCATTCTGCTTTGACACACGGAAGTCAGGCAGCAGTCAGACAGCCGGAACAGGCTGGATTGCTGGATATTGGTAATGCTGAGGATAAAGGCACCCTTTTCTTTTGCAAGCGATACCGCTTTGATAACCGGCTCGGTTTCACCGGAACGGGAAACAGCGAGGACCACATCACCCTGATTAAAAGTTTCCGCCTGCAGATAGGAAAAATCCAGTTCCGAGACGAAATTTACCCGCATGCCGAGTTTTCGAAAGCAGTGCAGTGCACTTCTGGCTACCGAAGCAGAGCCTCCGATACCGAATATCTCCACATAGGGAGCCGCGTCTACCGCCTCAATAGCCTTTTGCAGCTGTTCGCTGTCCAGAACACTCATGGTGTCTGTGAGAGCGTCAACACAGCCCTGAAATACCTTTTCCTTGATGACATCTACCGTATCGGAGCCGGTCAGTTTGACCTCGCTGGGCCCTGGGCAATTATCCAGAAGGTAATCTTGGGTCAGGGCGGTTTTCAATCCCTTCAATCCGCTGTAGCCTGCACGACGAAGAAAACGAACCACTGTGGATTCGCTCACGCCATTGCTCTTCGCCAGATCTCGAATATTGCTGGAACATACCTCACCGGGGGAACGCAGCACATATTCGGCAACTCGCTGTTCGGAGCTGCTGAGCTGACTCATGGAGCTGCGAATGCGAAGCTCCCAGCTTGGATTTTTGGTGATATTTACCTGATTCATAATAATATCATCCTTGTCTTTGCCATATATACTAGCTTTTCTTTCAAATCTAGTCAAGTTTGTACGGAATAAAAGTGTCAAACAAGAGAAAAATCGGCATCTTGAACAAATGATGTGTCTGTTTTTGTGCAACTTTTTTACTGAGGGTGCGGGGTCTTGAACGTGAAGCGAGGGCGGCTCAGAAAGGGTATCCCGGCAGGCAGTGAAAGGGGGGAGGCTCTCTGCTTCCCTGTATCAGATCCCAACGCCACCGTTCTCTCTGCCATACTTCGGCTCCTGCCTGCCGCCTCCTGAGAGGCAGAAAGGCTAGTGCCTGTTTGCGGAGCCGGGCGAGGCCCTTCTTCCCTTGGGGAAAGGGAAAGTGGGGGAACGGCATCATGGCCCGGCTGCTGCATCCTTATGGGTATTGGGCACTGGATGAAGCGCAGCGTACTGCAGAGAGCAGGAAGCCTGATTTACAAAAAATTCACGAATTGTTCTAAAAATGTTCTCATATGACTTTGCAAACTGTGGTAACATGCAACCATCAAACTTGTGCATAAGCAAAAACACTTAGGTTGCTTGGCTATGTGCGAAAGCCGATGCCGGGATGCCTGACAAGCCCCCGGATACAGCCGACGGCTCCGCACAATGCGATGGCCGCACAGTTTTTTATATAGAATACTTGGACGCAGTTACAATCGGCAACTGCGTCCAAGACAATTTTAGGGGACTTCCCCACCATGGCGGTTGTTCTCCTCCTGAGAATTTCAGCAAGCTCAAGGATGATTTGCTCTCCGGGAGTGGAGAAGAAAATTCGGGCCTGTCGGGTGATTGCTTTCTCCGACTTTTGCTGTATAATATTGGGTGTTCCTGCCGCGTTGGGCTGGGAACGGAACAAGTCATTTTTGTTGGGGCCGTGGTTTCCCAGATCTCAATATCAAGAACCATAGGGGGGAGGGAGCGTACGCTTAGTAGACAGACATCTCATAGTTGTCTGTCCACAGTTCACACTGCTGCATCACGGTTGTAACTGCATCGTCCATCCCTTCTGGTGGATATTTATGTCTTCTGAGAAGTCTTTTTATCATAACACGCATTCCGGCTCTGGCGGATTCACGCTTTTGCCAGTCGATGGTGCGATTTTTGCGGAGAGCATCTGTGAGTTCTTTGGTGATCGCGATCAGCTCATCATTCTCGTAGAAGTCTTTGATAGCTTCCGGTTTTGTGAGAGCATCGTAGAAGGCAAGCTCTTCTTCTGTCAGGCCAAGGTCATCTCCGGCTGAATGGGCATCGCGTATCTGCTTTGCCATTTGAAGTAGTTCTTCAATCACTTCTTCATTCGTCAGCATGCCGTTTAGATATCGGTTCATGACGCCCTGCAGTATGGCACTGAATTTCTCAGATTGTACCACATTCGTCTTGTGGTATATCTGTAATTGCTCTGCGAGCAACTTTTTGAGAAGTTCAACAGCGAGGTTTTTCTCCTTCATTTTGGCAATTTCTTTTAGGAACTTTGGATCAAAAAGGGAAAATTCCTCATTCACATCGCTGAAGAGATTGATGACGCCTTCGCTCTTAATGCTGGACTGAAGTAATTCGTTGATTTTTGCGTTCAGTTCGGGCAGGGATACTTTTTTGGTGCCGCCCTGATTGACAAATCGCATCACAATCACACGAACAGATTCAAAAAAGGCAGCTTCCATTCGTTCAGTGTCTTGCGCGAGAGACGAGCACAGGGACAGAGCGTTATGCAGCAGCAAAGCTTCTTTCAAGAAGCTGTCGCGTGCTTCCTGTCGGCCAATGTCCAGAAGGAAGTTTACAGCTCCTGTAATTGTCTTGCTCCTGTCGAGATCAGAACCTGTCAAAAATTTACTGTAATCAAATCCATGAAGAAAATCTCTGCAGACAGAGAGCTTCTCCTGAAACTTGGGATAGGCGACCTTGGCAATATCGGTGTCTCCATAATTTTTCTTATCCCGGCTTGTATAATCGTTCATCGCCTGTTTCAGGGCAGCGGCAATTCCTACATAGTCAACAATCAAGCCGCCCTCTTTGTCTTCAAAGACGCGGTTGACTCGGGCAATTGCCTGCATGAGATTGTAACCCTGCATCGGTTTATACACATACATCGTAGCCAGGGACGGTACATCAAAACCAGTCAGCCACATGTCTACAACGATTGCGATTTTCATTTCGCTGTTGTTATCCTTGAACTGTTTTGCCAGTTCATCTCTGTGGTGCTTGTTCCCGATGATCGAGCGCCATTCCTCCGGATCTTTATTGGTATCCGTCATAACGACTTTTACCTTGTCTGTCCAGTCAGGACGCAGCGCAAGGATTCTCTTATAGATTTTGATGGCGATTGGGCGCGAATAGGCCACAATCATAGCCTTGCCAGTCAGTA
>CAZGAM010000054.1:0-7976 GCA_964523685.1 uncultured Oscillospiraceae bacterium
CGCTTGTTCCTTCATCTCCTGCTGGAATATTTGTAATGAATAAATCGAAAAGTTGACAGTGCGCACATTTCCGCCCATTATCATAAAGTCACATGATTGCCGGGGGAAACGCCAAGAGCAGCACATACAGTTTAGGAATGGTTATTTCCCCTTTTGGCGTTCATAACGCCAAGATTTCCCCAATCTACCTTGAAAGGGAAGGAGTATGCAAAAAGATCAAGGGGAAAAACGTAAGGGAATGCCTCTTCGAGGCAGGCTTTGTAAAAATCACCAAGAACAGCGGTAAATGGAGAATCAGGAACATAACGGTACAACGAAGGAATTGGTTCCCTCTTTTAGATACCCCTACAACATTGAATGTCTAGGCAAAACAGCAGAGGCGTCAAGCACGGGGTACATAAGCATCGGAGTTTACGCAGGGGCAGTTGACTGGATGGGAATGGATCGGAGATGGATAAGGCTGCCGGAAAACACATGCGGATGCCGGCAGGCATGGCACAGGATTCTCCTGCGCAGATACCAAAGGGAAGTATATCAGGAATCTCCAGATTGACTGTTGTCGTCTTCCTCCGCGTCTTCCGGAGTGGCATTTTGCATGAGGGACTGAGCGTGGGCCGAGGCGCTTTCCAACGTGGAGATACCATTGCGTATGGCCTCTACATCCGCTTCCGTCATTTTTTCGGGTTTGGATTTTGTTATCAGTTTTCGTAAGGCAGATATTTCGGCCTTAATTGTCTTTTTCTCCTCCTTGTCCAGCAGCTTTCCAGCTTTATGCACGGCTTCCTCTGCGCGGAAAATTGACTGGTTCGCCTCATTCGTGACTTCCATGACTTCTCGACGAAGCTGATCCTGAGAGGCATATTGCTCTGCATCGTGTATGGCCCGTTCAATCTCCTCATCGGACATTTTATCGTTTGCCGTGATGGTAATGGACTGTTCTTTCCCTGTGTCCAGATCTTTGGCGGAAACTTTTAATATGCCATTGGCATCGATATCGAAAGTGACCTCAATCTGCGGCACACCTGCAGGGGCTTTCTTGATGCCGTTCAAGCGGAATTTCCCAATGGTTTTATTGTCCCGCGCCATAGGCCGCTCTCCCTGCAGAACATGAATTTCTACATTCCGCTGGTAAGGGGAGGCTGTGGTAAAGATTTGAGAATAGTGGATGGGAAGAGTGGAATTTCTCTCCACCAGTCTGGTAGCAACGCCTCCTACGGTCTCAATGGACAGGCTGAGGGGTGTTACATCCAGCAGAAGAATGCTGGAATCAGAACCGGAACCTGCAAGTGTCAGGGAACCTCCCGAGAGAGTATCTGCCTGAACGGCAGCGCCCATGGCAACACATTCGTCAGGATTGATATTTTTCGAGGGGATGATTCCGGTCAGGGAGCGAACCTTTTCCTGCACCGCGGGAATTCTCGTGGATCCACCTACCAGCAGTACACGGCCCAGTTCTGAAGGGGCTATACCGGCATCATTCAAAGCGTTTTGGACTGGTCCCGCTGTACGATCCACAAGGTCCCTTGTGAGTTCATTAAATTTGGAGCGGGTAAGATTCGTCTCATAATGGATCATCCCATTTTTGCCCTGCGCAAGATAAGGCAGAGAAATCAGTGTGGTTTCGGAACCGGACAGTTCTTTTTTCGCCTGTTCCGCGGCCTCGCGCACTCGCTGCAGAGCCGATGGATCTTTTCGCAAATTGAGGTGATATGTCCGATGAATTTCATCCAGAAGATAATCTGTTACTCTGGCATCAAAATCGTCTCCGCCCAGATGGTTGTCGCCATTGGTTGCCAGTACTTCAATCACACCATCCCCGATCTCTATAATAGAGACATCAAAAGTACCTCCGCCCAGATCATAAACCATAATCTTCTGGGCTGAACCATTATCTAATCCATATGCCAGGGCGGCGCTGGTTGGTTCATTGATGATGCGAAGCACGTTTAGACCGGCAATTCGACCGGCGTCTTTTGTAGCCTGGCGCTGGATATCATTAAAATAGGCAGGTACGGTGATGACTGCATCGGTGACTGTCTCACCAAGATAACTTTCTGCATCCTGACGAAGCTGCCTGAGTATCATGGAACTGATTTCCTGGGCTGTATAATTTTTCCCATCAATTTGTACGCGCCAGCTGGTCCCCATTTGCCTTTTTACGGAGCTTATGGTTCTGGAACTGTTCACGGCTGCCTGGCGCTGCGCGCTTTCTCCCACCAGCCGTTCGCCTTCTTTTGTAAATGCTACAACGCTGGGAGTCGTTCGTCCTCCCTTGCTGTTTGGTATGACAACGGGTTTTCCGCCTTCCACCACGCTGACACAGCTGTTGGTAGTACCTAAATCAATGCCTATTGCTTTTGCCATAATAAACCGATGCAAGATCCCATGTCCAGTGCCGGGGATGCATCATCGTCACCTCCTAGAAATTTTTTGTCTATTTTATGCCAGGGGAGAGCTCAAACGCAGCCATGAAATTCTGCGATCAGCAGCACCTCACCATTCCGCCCATGCCACAGTACGTGCAGCAAATCTGGGCACAGCACAAACCCATGCAGAGCTTTTCGAAATTCATAGCCTGAGTATTGTAGCCCTTCGCATTTTGCTCATAGGTCTGTCCAGCCTGGCGGAACTGCTGAAGGAGCTGATGGTATGTTTGGTTATTCGGATCCATTTGGACAGCGCGCTGCATCTGATCCACAGCCTGAACAGTATTTCCCTGGCCGTGATTGGCAAGCGCACTCAGATAAAACCACCGCGCATCGCGATTCGTGCTGGGTATGTGTGTTAAAAGATATACAGCTTCCTGATACTGTCCTGCATTAATATAAGAGATGATGCGTCTTATTTCCGGGCTGTCCTGCGGTTCAGGCTGCGGTTTGGTGCTGGCTGTTTGCTGGCTGTTGTAGCCAAACCCGAAAAAATCATCGAAATCAAAGCCCCAGCCGCCGCTGGACCAGCCGCCAGGTCCCTGATAACGATACTGGCTGTTTTGCTGCCCGCCGTAGTATTGCTGCTGTGCCTGCTGCTGTGCCTGCTGCTGCGCTTGCTGCTGTGCCCTTCTTGCGGCATATTTCTCCGGATTCATTGCCATATCATAGGCTTCGTTTATTTCGTTCATTTTTTTCGCTGCTGCTGCATCATTGGGATGTAAATCCGGATGATACTCTTTTGCCAGACGCCGATAGGCCTTCTTGATTTCATCCTGGCTGGCGTTGGGAGATACACCGAGTACTTGATAAGGATCATCTATCATCTTTCTTGTTCTCCTTTGGAGTCGAAGGTTGTGTTGCCCGATTGTATTTCAGCCACAACCCTGAATAGAGAATATTTCGCAGCAGATTTACATCCTGCACGAGCGGCAGTGACTCAAAAGCCTCCGAAGCGCTTCCTAAAATGACCATCAGAACATTTCGGAACGAAATGGGGTCCATATCAATGTTCAGCAGGGGGTTGTAATTTCCTTTCTTCAGATCCTGGTCCCTGTCTATCATGGCGTCAGCCAAATAAATATAGCGGCCAAGTCCATTTCCGAGAATACGCAGATTCTCTGCCCAGTGATCTTCCTGATATACAAACAGCTCCTGCATAATCGAACCGAAACATTTGGCAGCAGCGTCCGGAGATGGATTCTTTTCTTCTTCCAGGCGGGCAAGGATATCCAGTCCTTCTTCTATAATTCGGCATTTTTCAGGCAGCAGCTTCTTGATCTGCTGATATGGCTTCTCCAGACGATCCGCATACAATTTTCTGGTGAGCCTTTTTTCATCTTTCCAGTCATCAAGACCTTTGAAATAAACCAGGGCAACTGTCAGGTCTGAGGCGTACTCTGTAAAGCGGTTCACCATGAAAGGGTGCTCTTTCCATGGATGAGGGACACATCGAAGGGATCCCGCTTCCTCCTCAGGTTCATAGAGAGAACTCAACAGAATCGTGAGAAACGTGAGATCATAGGTTAAACCAAATTTGGCAAAGAGACCATGCCGCGCACCCAAGGTTCTGCACAAGCCGCAGTATGCCTGCTGATATCGGCTTTTCTCCTCCGGAGTTAGATCTTCAAGATTTGCCTGTACATATCCAAACATGATTGCTCCCCGATTCTCCCTCGGGAGAAAAGCGTACTCGTTCTTCTGGGTTAGCGGGATTTGTTTACCCTGCCCGTGGATTTCTGCGCATGGATGAAAATCCCTGCTGATCACTTTTCCTGTGTGCCGTGCAGGGTCGACAGAGGGGAATCCAGGCGCTCAGACTCCATCCAACTGCCACATGTATGCTTTCTTACTATGTTAACGCGTCTTCGCTCCATCGTCAAGGTCAAGCGGAAGTATTTTACAAACGGTTCATTTTTAGCGTGCCACAGCTAGGCCAAGAGGGTGTTGTCAGGCGCAGTAGTCGAACATGACAGGGATCTTTCCAGGCAAAATGATGATGGCATTTCCAGACTGCAAAATTCAGCCCTGAGCAGGAATAGTCTGGGCGGAGCTGTTCCCAAAGCAGTAAGAATCGACGGAAAGAGGTCGAAGCCGATAGTCAGAGAGGCAATATTGATAGACATAACGAAATTAAAATCCAACTTAGAGGGCAATTGAGGCAGATAGCCAAATAGATACTTTCCATTTGCATGAAACTGTGATATAATCGAAACGAAAAGCTGTTGCAGATCATGAACTAAGCACAGTTATTTCATTCTCTTCCTTGAGGGGGTGTTTTTTTGAAGAACAAAAATGCATCACGACAGATGATACCGCCGAAAGTTGAACCGCTTGAGAATCCCGATTCCTTAGAAAACTCGAACCTGAAAAGTTATATAAACCAGAGAATGCAAAAAGCAAAAAAGCGGCTTAAAGAGCGGGAGTTGCGGGAAAAATGTGATTTTACTGAATCTATGATGAATAGAAGGGCAAAAGCGGTATTGAATTATAGCGGGATTGCCGTCGAGCGTTATAAGAACTTCGATTTATTAGATGAACGTTTTAAAGAGCATATTGAAAAATTATGGGTAGATCTGAATATGCTGCTTGGTCCAAGTTACAACTTGATAGAGAATAATTCCCATATACTATATGCAGCGGCAATTTGGATTCTCGATCAAATTACAAGCCAAAAGGACTGGAAGGCGAAACTTTATTCAATCCTCCCAACCGATGGGGACAAGCTTTATCATTACTATGTACCAGAAATATGGGACACAAAATATGATGATGAATTGATACTCAGTGTGGTTCAGGTATTATATTACAGGAATGAAGATGTAGGTTCCTTTGAAAACGGGGGAAATGGAATTGACAGAGTTTTGACCAGTTCGCTGGTTGCGAAGGAAAAACATCATGTAGATGTAGAAAGCAGAAGAGTTTATGAAAAACTGATCAGCCTTATCCCGCAGGAAGCCATTCAACGGGCAACCGAAAATTATGAACATCTTCTCTGGGCGTGGATAGACCGATTTTTTTATTGTATTGAACCAATGTCTCTGGACCTGTATGATGCCATAGACAGAACAAACTATTTCGCAGAAAAAAGCAACGAAATGCGCGAAATTTTTTTGGATTCTATGGATGATGCCCAAAACAAACAAAAGAAAAAGAGAAAGAACATCAAGAATGCTGAGAAGTTGAATAACAGGAAAGGTTCCATTGATTTGCCTCCTGATATTCAAAAAATGATGTCAGAAGAGACAGGCTCTTTTCATAACTCATCTGGATATGGCATTAACTCCCTGCAGGTGGTGCAGATTATACAAAACAGCCCAATAAAGCAGGTTGCTGATTATTCAGAAAGATTTTCAGAGCTATATGAGAACTATTGTGATGCCTATTCAGAATTCGTTGATATTCATACTAATAGAAATACTTTTCTTTATGATATTGTATCCGAGGGATGTCTGAGTAAATATGTGTGTTTGGATAAGTACGAGATGTTAAATTTAGCAGAGAGAATGAACTATCTCACCATTTCCAATCCCTATGAAGTATGCTTTGCTCTTCTCTGGCTTATTGACAATGATAGTGATCTTCCCTGGCTGTATGGAGCTGGAGTAGGACTGATCCATGAAACCATAGCCAGCCTGCCATGGGGAATTTATGAATATGATGAAGAAAATTTAAATTGGGTGGAGACATACTATAGTAGAAATGAGGATTTAGAAGAGGAAGATTTAGATGATGAGACAGAGGAAGACGAGGAAGAACCAAATGATGACAAAGTTTCCAAAACTGCAAGAAAACCCCATCTGAGAGTAGTACAGAATTCTGAAGTGAAACCAGCCATAATTCCTGACTGGTATGATAGGAAATATAAGCTGAAAAAGACACGCAATTCAGAAAAAAGAAGTTTATCGCAAATATTATATGAATATACAGGCTGCTTAATGCCGCGCAATCTGCATCAGTTTGATAATCGACAGAGGATGCTTAGATACTATGGAGTTAGGGGTAAAGAGTTAACTACATTACTTTATCTGTTTACCGTATTATCCTCCGAACATGGAAGACAGGAAGCTGAAAATTTCAATGAGTACATGATGAAATATTGGAGTGGTGAAGATATAACAGAAGTGAATTTATTAGAAAATAAGCTGCCTGGTTTGTCAGAGGATAATGATATTCGTAAAAATCTAAAGATCCTTCAGGAGGAGAATAAGCGTATACGATCCTTGCTGCATGATACGGAAAAATCTTCGCGGGAAATCAAAAAGGAGCTTACAAGCGGTAAAGATAAATATGAACTGGAACATAGAGAGTTATCAGATTTGAGAGAACTTCTTTTTAATAAGGAGTCACAAACAGATTATGGAAAGACAGAACCAATCAACAGGAAGGAATTCCCCTATGAAGTAGTGAAGCAGTCTGTCATATTCGGAGGACAAGAAGAATGGGGTAAAGAAATTTGCTCCTTGCTGACGGGGAATGTGAAGTATATAGCAAAAGATCGTTCCTTTGATCTTTCCATTGTGCGGGACGCAGAAGTAATCTGGATTCAGTCCGATAATATGACAAGAGTACAATTTCAACGGATCTCTGATGCCGCAAGGCTCTATAAAAAACCTGTTAGATACTTTACTGAGTATGATGCAGAAAGATGTGCCTGCATGTTCATGAATGCAGAGATGAAGCAGTAGATGGGATAAGATGGGAGGCGGCACGAGTACCTTCTGTCAAGTGCGGGCACCGAGGGATCTTCCAAAAAATAAAAAAGCCCAAACATCCTTCCTTCCGTGATGTTCAGGCCTAAAAATATGGCGGAAGCGGTGGGATTCGAACCCACGAGACCTTGCGGTCTACCTGATTTCGAGTCAGGCCCGTTATGACCACTTCGATACGCTTCCCCAGCGCATGCACATAATAACATTTTTGACATCGATTTGTCAACTGGAAATTGCAAGATACCGGAATCTTTCCGATCATCGGTATGGAAAGATCTTGCCTGGTCGCTGCATAAGATTCGACAAGGCACCGCAGGCGACAAGTCGTGCGAAGAGCCAAAATTGCAGCAACAGAGACAGGGGAACTGGAGCGAATACAGCTTCCGCAGGGCAGCCAGCCAAGCTGGAATGTCCCTTATGGTGTTTTATTCAAGTGGTATATGTCCTGAATTTCCTCTGTAGCTGATCCGTCAGGATTGGATATATAGAGAGTGGGCATAATCTCTAGACCCGTGTTTCCACTTCTGCGTCCCTCAATGAGAACTAAAGAGGGAGAGACATTCAGACGGTGTGAAACGAATCGCATGCGTTTCGGCTCGATATCCGCTAACCGCATGGCGGCAAATATATCAGCTAAAAACGCAGGCTTGTGTACGACACAAAAGGAACCTCCTTTCCGCAGGAAGTAGGAAGCGGCTCCGGAAAACTGTGCCGGAGAGAGCGTATCCCCGCGTGTAACGGCTTTCTCTTTATCCGGGGAGATATTACCGGTATAATAATAAGGGGGATTGCAAACAACCAGATCATAAATTCCCTTTTTACTTGCCGAGCGATATTC
>CAZGAM010000054.1:7986-8293 GCA_964523685.1 uncultured Oscillospiraceae bacterium
CCCTCTATATGATTTGCGTCATAATTTTCTCTGCATATCTGAACAGCTTCCATGCGTATATCAAAACTGTCAAAGCATGCATCAGGAAACTGCGCATGAATCAATACACTGATGAGTCCACCGCCGCAGCCTATGTCCAGACAATTCTGTATGGACGAATTACCTGACGCGCTGAAATGGGAAAGCAGGACCGAATCGGTGGTAATCTTAAAAGCAGGTTCATCCCGGTAATAAGGTCCATTCGACCATAACTGCTTCATGTAAGCCTCCTGTCTTCCTGCGAAACTTGTCCAGAGTGAAACATATA
>CAZGAM010000054.1:8303-12077 GCA_964523685.1 uncultured Oscillospiraceae bacterium
CAAGAAGTTCTCAATCATATAGATATTGTTGAAAAGATTTTTTAGGAGATAAAATGAGCAAGAATTCAAACAAAGACGATCCTCCCATTCCTGTTCCAGACAAAATGAATCATCTCAAGAATCGAGAAAGCAGAAAAGACGCCAACTGGAATAAGGAAGCGGATGAAATTTTTCGTAAATATAAAAAAACAATAAAAAAAGACGGGAAAGAGGATTTATATTATGTTACGAATCCTATAGCAGATCGGAGAGTGAAAGCTGCCGCAAATTATGCGCCTAAGGTTATCTCCAGATATTCAAAAGCAAAATTTTCAGATAGCTTTAAATCCCAAATGGGAATGTATTGGCTACACCTGAATCTGGAGAAATCCGAGGGATATGATACGCTGGAGTCCGAATCAAAACTTCTATTGGCAGCAGCCATATGGATTTTAGACCAGATTACATCACAGCCAAAGTGGCAGCGTAAATTGTATCCGATTCTGCCAGCAGATAAAGAAATTCTGAACAGCCTGGACAAGATTGCTATTTGGGACCCCAGCTACGCAGAAGAGTTAATTTACAGTGTTGTATATGTATTGGTTCAACGAAATAATGATTCTGCAGGCAAGTCAAATGAATCTGTCCAAAGAGTGTTCACTTCCTCTCTAGCAGCTAAGAATAAACATCCGGAGAACAGTGCAAACCGGGAGACATATGAGAAGATCATAAATCTCATTCCTAGTCAAGCAATAGAGAACGCTGTAGAAAGGTTTCAAAAACTGTTTTGGCTTTGGCTCGACAGATTTTACAGCTGCTTATCACTTGTTGTGAAACCATTAGATGATAGTATTGAGAAAGCAAATACTAAAATCGATGAATACAATGATCTTCGTGAGGAAGTGTCATCCCTGATGGTAGAATCAAGAGATAGACACACGAAGATGAGGAGCAGTATATTAGATAGTTTAACGAAAAATAAGAACCTTCAGGATAGTATTGGGCTGACTGAAGAATTTCACAAAATGTTTTCAAGCAGTGCAGACTTGACAAGTGATGTGAAAATTGCAAATGATTGGGTTAAGACAGTAAATATTTTATCCAATGGCCCTGTTCGTGATGTGATGCAGCTGGTTGATAGAGTAGTTGATCTGGAACAAAAGGCCTTGATCGATATGGATGAAGTCAATGAGGGGGAAAAACAAGTCCATGACTTCTTGGCTGACATCACCGCGAAAGGATTCATCGAGGAGAAACTGTGTGAGGAAAAATATGGTGCTCCTGTATCGAATGTAATGAAGCCGCTTCCTATCGGCGACCCCTATGAATTATGTTTTGCCCTGCTGTGGCTGATTGAGAGCGGGAGTGATCTACCCTGGCTGTTTGGTGTTGGCACCAATCTTATGAAAGAGATTGCAGGCTGTTTACCATGGAGCATCCAGGAATATGACGGAAAATATGATACAACCAGATACAATGAGAACATGTCTGAAAATAATGACAGCATGCATGGGCTGGGGGCAAAAAATAATATTGAAATTCCAGATCTGTATAAAAGAAGATACAGACCCAAAAACGAGTTTGACGGATATGACATCCCGAGGAATTTAACGCAAATTGTTTATGAGGAAACGGGGTCAACTCTGCCGAGGGATATGAATAGATTCTTGTATATAGCACAGGATTTAAATAAATACAATTTAACCAAGAAAGATGCTCTGTCGATGTTTTATCTCATCTCTGTCATATTGCCAGAAAAGAATCTACTCAAAGCAGAGAACCTTGATGAAAATCTGATGGAATATCTGAAAGCTAGAGACAATCTTGGTGAGGAAATTATAACGGATGAAGAGTTGGACTCTATAAAGAAGATCTCTTATGAGGAGGAAAATGATAAGAAGGACGAGAAACTGGAAGGTGATACAGAAGAAAATTTAGAAGAAAAATATTTGGAAATCCAACAAGAAAATAATTTGCTCAAAGGTTCTCTTCATGATGCGGAAAGCATGTATCAGAATTTGCGGGACGAACTACAAAGCGAAAGAGAAAAATATGAGCTTGAACATAGTGAACTTGCTGAGCTGAAAGAAGTCATCTTTAGTGCAGAAGAGATAGATGAAGAAGAGGAAAACAAAGAGGAATATAATTTCCCCTATGAAGTGAAAAAGGTTACGGTTGTTTTTGGAGGGCATGAGACGTGGCTGAAAGCTATCGTTCCAATGCTGAATGGTAATATTCGATTTATAGATAAAGATCTGGTTTTTGATATAGCTGTCGTTCGAAATGCAGACATAATATGGATCCAGGCTAATGCGATGTCACATAAGCAGTATTACAGAATTATTGATGCGGCAAGACAATATAGAAAGCCTGTTCGCTATTTCGCTTTCAGCAGTGCGACAAAAGGAGCGATTCAGATCATGAAAGCTGACAGCATGTAAATTGCTAAGACAGAAAAAAGACGGCGGGCGGTATGCTCTTCAAGCATACCGCCCGTGGCTCGCCTGCAAATTACTCTTCAGCAATGGCGCTCATAGGGCACTGATCAGCGCAGCTGCCGCAGGAGATGCACTTGTCAGGATTAATGACATAATGAGCATCACCCTCGCTAATGGCCTCTACGGGGCACTGGTCAGCGCAGGAACCGCAGGAGATGCAGGCATCAGAAATCTTATAAGCCATTTTCATACCTCCGTTTATTAGTGCTTGCTCATACTAGCACAAAGAATTGTTTTATGCAATCCTTTTTTAATTTTTTGGCAAATACCGGCGCCAAGTCATGCATTTTCTGAATAAAATCGGCAGAAGAAGCGGCAAAGCGCACAGCAGGAGAAGATACGGGGGAAAGCGGATCACTCTGCATTGGGCGAAAGGGGAAGTAGTCAGGGGTGATTCTCATCACCGCAGCTGACAATCAAACCCTGGATTCGATAGGACCAGGCCCCTTGAATGCCCGCTCAGTTTCTCTTTGCCCTTGCATGACTGGTATGGTCTGCCGGCTTTCCCAGGTTTTGCCTTCTGGCCGAATACCAAAATTTCGAATTCTAAGATTTTTGGAGGAAGATTCAGCAAAAGAGCCTGCTGCAGCCACGAATGCATGGGCCAAAGGTTGACGATCTTTCTTTCAAATGTTAAAATTATTAGGTCAGGCAGGAAAGTCCGGAGTCATTGAAGCTGAAAAGCCGCCGCGAACGAAGACAGATATGATACAAAGCGCGAAGAGGAGGGTACGTTCGTCCTTAGCATGATTGATTCTCGCGAGATGAACTGAGAAGTGATGGATTATTTGGAAAAGTTGAGAGAGGAAGTAAATGCTCGCGGCGGGTTTATGAAATACAACCACATGCATATGACTGCCCTGGAAGAAGGTTTTTGTGAAATTCGAACCACACTGACAGAGTATTCTCTCAATCCCCACGGTGTTGCGCATGGCGGGCTGCTGTTTTCTCTGTGTGACACAGCGGCAGGCATTGCAGCCACATCGATGGGGCGTGATACTGTGACCCAATCGGCAGACATTCATTTTCTTCGTCCTGGATCAGGAACGGAACTGATTGCGCAGGGAAAAGTGATTAAATGCGGTTCGAATATTGCTTTTTGTACAACAGAGATACGAGATGATCAACAGCGGTTAGTTGCCTGTGCAAATTTCGAAATGTTCTATATCGGTCCTGATAAGAGAGAAGCAGAAGCCGAGCAGAAGAAGGCCGATTCATAAGTTCTTTGGGGCTCGAAAACCCACCTCCCTTTGGGGGTGGGAGGAGAGGCGCCTTGCTCAGCCCTTCGACTCGATAT
>CAZGAM010000055.1:0-5960 GCA_964523685.1 uncultured Oscillospiraceae bacterium
GCCGCCTGCGGAGAGATAGTGGGGAACACGAAGGGGAAGCAGGGGCGCTTATTGGGTAGAGGATGACTGAAAACGACGCGTTCAGCGCCGACAGAAAGGCTGGGCGTTTCCCAGGGAGGAGCCGAGTACCAGACCGGTACCCTCGGTTCTGTGGGAGGACGGCTGGCCAATGAATGGTCAGCCTCCTACCCGATCGCCAGGCGTCGCACGCCATTGCGGGAAAAGCCGGATTGCCTGCGCACTCTCCTGTTCCGGCGGGATCCAGTGCCGGGCCAGGCAAAAAGAACTATACGAAGTCCGCTGTTTAGATTCGCAGCATTTATCATCAAAAATTTCGATAAAGAAGATTGTTCCTGACGACAGAAGCGAATGATTCCCCGCAACGCAGCCAGCACATAGATAAGGAAAACAGAGGCTGTTTCAAGGCGTCATTTTTTTGGGATTCACTGGTTCACTGCATGTCATTATTCATGAATTATTCATAATTTATGAATAAAATGCCATAATTATTCAAAAATTCTGTATATTACTGCGTAAAAATGAATAGTTCTGATTATTCTCGCCCGTTTCAGCATTGCAGAAAATCAAAGAACCATTGCGCTTTAAAAGCTTTTTTCAGGCATTGCAAGAAGCCGTGAAAAAAAGAAAAAACTGCCATCGAGTTGGAGAATTTTTTATTCAAAGAAGAACAAAAAGCATAAAACAAAATTTCAAAGAATGAAACCTTTACAAAAGGTGTAAAATGTGATATATTTTATAACCAGGTTCCCCAAGCCGTCCTGTGCCGGACAAGTCGGCGGGCAGGGAGGAAACGGGCGGGACCAGCCCCGGAACAGGGGGTTCCCCTTAAATAGAGCGAAAGTCTGTCTGAGGGAGGCGGAACAAACCTGGAGAGAACCGCCGGGCAGTTCAGCGAGATCCTGAAAGGCGCGAGGCGAATCTTGCAGGAGGAGGGCTGCCGGCTCGGGAGTACATACCAGTCAGATCCCTGTTCAGGGATGGGCAGAGGAGTCGGCGCTGACTGGAGAGAGCAGGCGGTACCCGTTTTAACCGGCTGGAGCAGCGTTCCTGCGCAGTGTCTGGCAGACAGGCATCGCAGGGGGCGACAATAGAAAAGAGAGAAGGGTTATTGTATGAGCATCAAACAGACGGTCTCCGGTGTGGCAATGTCCAAGGCATTGGATTACATCTCCGGCGATCCGGAGAAGAATCTGCCCAAACTGCTGGGCTTTGTAGAAAAGCTTGGCTGGTATCCTGAGCAGATTCAAGTCTTCAAGGATATTGTCAAGGATCCGGATAATATATGGTATCAATATGTTATAAACCTGTGGAAGGACATTGACAACGAAGTGCTGAAAACCACTTTCCTCAATCTGGGCATGAGGGCAACGCTGTTCGGCCAGCGGGAGGAAGCGGAGAATGCAAAAAAATATGGCTGCAATGTTCCTTGGGCAATTTTGTTGGATCCCACCTCTGCGTGCAACCTCCACTGCACGGGCTGCTGGGCTGCCGAATACGGGAATAAACTCAATCTCACCTATGAAGAGATGGATGACATTATCCGGCAGGCCAACGATCTGGGATGCTATTTCTTCCTGTACACGGGAGGAGAGCCCTTAATCCGCAAAGATGATATCATTCGTCTGTGTGAAGCGCATTCCGACTGTCAGTTCACGGCATTTACCAATGCAACCCTTATCGACGAGGCGTTTGCCAAGGAGATGCTGCGCGTGAAAAATTTCATTCCCACCATCAGCGTGGAGGGCTTTGAAGAGTCGACAGATTCCCGCCGGGGACAGGGAACATTCAAAAAGATTGAACGCGCCATGACGCTTCTTCGGGAGAAAAGGCTGCCCTTTGGCTTATCCTGCTGCTATACCAGCCAGAATACGGAAGTCATTGGAAGTGAAGAGTATTTTGATCAGATGATTGCATGGGGAGCGAAGTACTGCTGGCTGTTTACCTATATGCCGGTGGGCCGGGATGCTGTGCCTGCGTTGATGGTCAGTGCGGAGCAGCGGAAGTTTATGTACCAGCAGGTCCGCAAATTCCGGAAGACCAAGCCGATTTTTACGATGGACTTCTGGAATGATGGGGATTACGCCAAAGGCTGCATCGCGGGCGGCCGCCGCTATTTGCATATTAACGCCAATGGCGATATGGATCCCTGCGCGTTTATTCATTATTCTGATTCGAATATCCGGGAGAAGACGCTTTTGGAGGGGCTTCGCTCGCCGTTGTTTATGGCTTACCATAAGGGCCAGCCATTCTCCGATAATCTGCTTCGGCCCTGCCCGCTGCTGGATAATCAGGGAGCGCTGGCGCGGATGGTGGATGAGTCGGGAGCCCATTCTACGGATCTGCAGAATCCGGAAGATGTCCATGAGCTGACCGCAAAATGCATACCCGCAGCCGATCAATGGAAGCCCGTGGCAGATGAGCTGTGGCACTGCAATGTGCATTGCCCGGAGTATTGTGCGGCCAAGGCAGAAAAGGCAGAGAGTGGGAGATAGCTCTGCGGCAAAACTCCATATCAATAACGCATGGCGGTGGCATTCATGCCGCCGCCATTTTTAGACCCTCGCCCTTCCAGGCAGGCGATAGGAAAGGGCTTCTCCTCCCGGGATGATCTGCCCTGCCCCGGCGCAGAACCTGCAGCCCTGCAGGGAGGGGGAAGGCGGGAGGAATTAAGAAACAATTAATCTTTTTTCGAGGCACTCGGTGGTTGTCATCTCCGGGAAAAGAGTATATGATAAACGGGACCAGGAAGGAAACCGGGAAAGAGCGGGGAACCCGGAGAGAAATTAGGCCGATGGATGGATCACTGGATCGGAAGAAGACTTGAATAAGGTGGAACTATGAAGAAATTGTTTGCGGCCCTTTTATTGGCATGTCTGCTCCTCTGTTTCGCTGCGGGCTGCTCAAATGACATGGACACAGCGGGACAGATGGTCAGTGTACAGCCTGTTTCCATGCTGGTGAGTACGGGAGCCCTAGGTCTTTCGGATTGGTACGCAGGCAAAGTGACGGCAGGGGAGTCGGTTGATATTACCAGGGATACCAACAAAACTGTGCAGGAGACCTACGTGGAAGTGGGGGATATGGTAGAAGAAGGGGATCCGCTGTTTTCCTACGACATGGAGAAGATGCAGCTGGACCTGGAGAAACTGTACCTGGATAGAGAAGGCTATCAGAACTCCATCGCGGCTGCAAACAATGTCATCGCCGAGTTGGAGGCGGAGCGGGATAAGGCCAAGGAGGAGGAGAAACTCAGCTATACCCTGGAGATCGACTCCCGCCGGGCGGAGATCCGGGAGGCCGAGTACAATATTTCTCTCAAGGACCGGGATATTGCCTCGATGGAGGCCTCCATGGAAGAGGCAGATGTCAGCGCACCCATCTCCGGCAGGGTTATGACAGTGGATGAAACAGGCAGCAGTTACCAAGATCCCTACAGTTATGGGAGCAGCGAGGACAGCGGCAACACCAGCATCGGCTTTATTACCATTACCGATGTGGGAAGACTGAGGGTGGAAGGGACTATTAATGAGTTAAACGCCTCCGCGCTGGTGGAAGGGGTGCCCATGGTTATCCGATCCAGAACGGATGGAGAGCAGACCTGGACCGGCATGATGTCCATGGTGGACTGGGACAATCCCGTACAAAACCAGAACAGCGACGTTATGGTGTATAGTTCCTCTTCTTCGGGAGATGAAATGACACAGAGCAGCAAATATCCTTTTTATGTAGAACTGGACAGTGCGGACGGCATGATTCTCGGTCAGCATGTCTATATTGAGCCGGATACCGGGGAAGCGGATCAGGAAGAGCCCAGCGGGCTCCTGCTACCTATGTATTACCTGGCGTATGAGGAAGACGGATCAGCCTATGTCTGGGCGGAAGGAAAAGGGGGAAAGTTGGAAAAGCGGACAGTTTCCCTGGGCGCTGCGGATGAGTTGAACGGAACCTATGAAATACTAGAGGGCCTGACAGAGGATGATTATATCGCGTTCCCGGAAGAAGGCCTGGAAGAGGGCCAGGCGGTAGAACGCTTTGAAGAGAGCAGCTTCTCAGAAGAGAGCGGTGCGGAAATCAGCGAGGAATTTCCAGTAAACTGATGGGGTAAGACCATGCTTCTTGATATGAAGGATATATGCAAAGAATATCTCCAGGGCAGAGAGAAGGTCAAGATCCTCAAAAATGTGAATTTGACCATCGCTGAGGGGGATTATCTGGCCATTATGGGCCCCTCCGGATCCGGCAAGACCACGCTGATGAATATTATTGGATGTCTCGATGTGGCAACGTCAGGATCCTACCATCTCAATGGGGAGGACATTTCCAGAGCGGGGGAGAACCGCCTGGCTGATGTGCGAAACAGCACGCTGGGCTTCGTCTTTCAGAGCTTTTATCTGCTGCCCAAGCTGACGGCCAGAGACAATGTGGCGCTGCCCCTGCTCTACGCCGGGGTGAAAAAGAGGGCACGGGCCCGCCGGGCGGAAGCGGCGTTGGAGATGGTGGGACTGGGAGATCGCATTGATTTCATGCCGAACCAGCTCTCCGGCGGACAGCAGCAGCGGGTGGCGATTGCCAGAGCCATGATCAATAATCCCAAACTGCTGCTGGCAGATGAACCTACCGGTGCGCTGGACAGCACATCCGGCCACCAGGTGATGGATCTGTTTGACCAGCTGAACAGTGCCGGCACAACCATTATCCTGATTACTCATGAACCGGCGGTAGGGAGAAGAGCCAAACGCGTGCGGCGGATCCTGGATGGCAGACTGAAGACAGAGGGAGAAGGAGACGTAGGTGATGCCTGGTAAACATGCAGCCCCGGCGAGAGCTCCGAAGAAAAAGAAAAAAGGGCGTAAAATTGCTGTTGTGCTCTTGTGTCTGGTGCTGATCGGCGCCGCCGGTTATGGTGGATACTATACCCTGCAAAATCGTTCCAATGGAAAAGAAGTCAATGTATACCCGATGAATGTACTTGGGTATATAGACGACTGGTCCAACAAAGTGCAGACCGGCGGTACCGTGGAGGTAGACAAAATGCAGGCGGTTCGACTCAGTTCTACGCAGACCGTGACGGAAATTTATGTGGAGGAAGGTCAGCAGGTCGAGGTGGGAGATAAAATTCTCTCTTTTGATACGACTCTCAGCGAGGTGGAACTGGAGAAAGCACGCATTGAGATCGAAAAGAAAAAACTGGACATCCAGGATGCCCAGAAAGAGCTGGATAAAATTTCTACGTACCGGATCGGATATCCCGGTTCTGGTATCGAAGAACCGGAGGAGACCCCGGAGCTGCCGCCGCCTCTGCAGTCGATGAATATACCTTTTTTTGAGGGTGGAGCGGGGACGCCGGAAGATCCTTTTGTGTATTTATGGGAAGAGGGGCGGTTCCTGAATGATGAAACGATCCGCTCCCTGCTGGGTATGGCGGTGCCGACTCCTTCCCCGGAGCCCACTTTTGAGTCCATAGAGGACAGCGCAGCGCCGCAGCCGGAAGGTCCTGCCGGCAGTGAACCGCCGGCTTCCGCCGTTCCAGGTCCCTCCGACACGCCGGGATCCTCTACGCAGCCGGAGTCATCCATCCAGCCGGAGGGAGAAGGTGTGCCGGTTGCGGTCGTCCCGGCTTTGGAAAATATCCCAACCCCGGTGGGACGGGATCAGGGCGTTGTCGTGCGCCCGCTGCTTGCACGAAGCCGGGGCGCGATTCCCCTGCTGCGGGAGGCAGCCGGAGGAGAGTCGGAACCAACCGTGGTTCCAGCCCAGACGGAATCCCCGTCCCCGACAGGGACAGAGCCGGCAGCCACTGCGGGGCCAATGGAACCCCCTGCCGGCGGGTCAGCTGCCCCGGAGGATTCCTTTGTACCGCTGGATCTGGAGACGCCGGTGGCACCCGTAGAGGATGAACCGTGGGCAGAGGAGACGCCGCCCGCCGAGACATCGACGGA
>CAZGAM010000055.1:5970-11943 GCA_964523685.1 uncultured Oscillospiraceae bacterium
ATTCGTCTCCCTCTGCCAGTCCTTCCAAGGGCCCCAGCGGGGCGGAATATTATATGGTCTTTGAAATTCGGGACAGCCAGTCCATGAATGGCGATATCCTGCGGGCGTTTGAGATCCACTTCGTTTTGGTGGAGGGAGAATGGGACTTTGAGGTCGTGGAGCCTGCCTACGAGCCGTATGATTATACTGTCGAACCAGAGGGAGATGATCAACCCTCCTCAGGCGGATTTTCCGGTGAATTTTACACCCCGGAAGAAATCGCCAAAATGCGTACAGAGGCGAATCAGAAGCTGCAGGATCTGAATTTGGATCTTCGAGTCGCAGAACAGCAGTTAAAGGAAAAGGAATTTGAACTGTCCAACGGAGAGGTGCTGTGTACAACAGCCGGTATTGTGAAGAGTGTCATCACACCGGAGGAAGCCCTGGCAGCGGATGAGCCGGTGGTGAGGATATCCGGCGGAGGCGGGTACTTTATCCAGTGCTATATGAGTGAGTTTGATCTTGCCTATATGCAGCCGGGTGATACGGTCGCCGTGGAAGATTACCGCAACGGCGTGACATTGGACGGCACCATTACGGAGATCAGTGAATATCCCGCAGGAGACATCCGTCAGACAAACTATTACTACCCAAACGGCAATATCAATGTCACAAAGTACCCCTTTACCATTGAAGTCAGCGAAGAGGCGAATCTGCGGGAAGGATATGGTGTGAGTGTGACCTATGCTCCCAATATGATGGCGCAGGAAGAGCAGGGAATAACCGACTCCTTCCAGTTGGATAACTCATTTATCCGCAAGGAGGGGAACCGAAGCTACGTCTATGTGGAGGGCGAAAATGGACTTCTGGAGAAGCGGTATATTACGACCGCAGGCGGAGACAGCTATTCTACCAGAGTGACGGGAGGTCTGGATCTGGATACGGATTATGTGGCATTCCCCTATGGACGGGCGGTGAAAGAAGGAGCGAAAACCGTGGAGCAGGAGACATTGGACAGCCTGTACAGCGGCTATTGAGGGAGGATTGTCTATGTTTGAAAACATATCCCTTGCATTCCAGGGTATTTGGGCCCACAAAATGCGGTCCTTCCTCACGATGTTAGGCATTATCATCGGCATAGCGGCAATCATCACTATCGTCTCCACCATTAAGGGAACCAACGATCAGATCAAGGAGAGCTTGATCGGCTCGGGGACCAATGCAGTGACCGTGCAGTTGTACAGTGAAAGCTACCCTTACCAAATCAGTGATTATCAGCCAAAACCGGAGGGCGTGCTGCCTGTATCCGAGGAGACTCGTCAGGAGCTGGAAGAGTTGGAAAATGTTCAGTCGGTGAGTCTGTACTGTTCAAGACATTGTTATAGTGATTCTGGAGATCTTTGCTACCAGAACACGGGATACAACGGAGAATTGTACGGCGTGGACGAGTTCTTTTTTAAGGCGTCCGGCTATCAGCTCAGCTGTGGCAGGAATTTTCTGCCCGAAGATTTTTCTTCTTTTAGAAAAGTGGCAATTCTGGATACAAATGCTACATCCATGCTGTTTAACGGGGACAATCCCATTGGGAAAATCGTGGAAATCAGGCAGGAGCCTTTTACCGTGATCGGGGTAGTTTCTCAAAAGCAGCGAAGTGACTTTGCAATTGAGAGCTACCAGGATTATGAGATGTACGCCGGGTATGGCTCCAGTATCGCCTTCATTCCCCTGAGCGACTGGCCCATTGCTTATTCCTTTGATGAGCCGCAGACAGTGGTACTGAAAGCGGCCAGTACCGATGACATGACGAAAATCGGCCAGCAGGCGGAGGATTTGCTCACCCAGAACCAGATTGCAGATCAGACGGGAAACTTTTCTTACAGAAGTGATGACCTGATGGGCCAGGCGCAGCAGCTGCAGGAACTGTCCAATGCTACGAATAACCAACTTATCTGGATTGCCGGCATATCTTTGCTGGTAGGCGGCATCGGCGTGATGAACATTATGCTGGTGACAGTCACCGAGCGAACCAGGGAGATTGGTCTGAAAAAGGCCATAGGTGCCAGAAAGCGGAGGATCCTCTGGCAGTTTTTGACGGAAGCGGCAGCTCTTACCAGTATTGGCGGAATCTTGGGCGTGGTGGCAGGAATTGGTCTCAGTCAGTTTATCTCTTCCGCAACGGGTACGCCAACGGCGATCAGTTATCCCGCCATAGGTGTTGCGGTACTGTTTTCCATGGTGATTGGTGTTGTCTTTGGCATGATCCCTGCGGTCAAAGCAGCCAGGCTGAATCCGATCGATGCCCTGCGGCGGGAGTGATGCTGCCCCTGAACGCGGAGATCCAACATAAAATAGACAACAAGCCCCCTATCATGGCTTCAGATAGGGGGCTTTTGAGTGGCAGGAGACCCAATCCGCTTTGCAGCTGCCTTCATGCAGAGATTCTTCAGGCGTTCCCGGCTGCATGGCCATTAGGCAATCCAGAATAGCTGTTGGCTTACTTATATTTATGTTTCCTTTTCAAAGGCGGAAGCCGGGGCATCACACAGAGGACATTTTTCAGGTGGTTCCGGACCTTCGTATACATATCCGCAGACAGTGCAGACCCACCGCGCGGCTGCGCCGCTTTCGTGCTTCTCTTCGTCTTTCGCCGGGGCAGCAGGCTCCTCTTCTACGGGTTCGAAGAATTCAGCACCGTGCTGACAAAGAGGGCATATAAAATCATCCGGCACACTTTCTCCTTCGTAAATATACCCGCAAACCGTACAGACCCATTTTTTTACAGAGCCCTCCGACGCAGGGTCGGATGGTTTTTCGACTATCGCCGGGGCAGCATGGTATGGCTTTTTGACTTTCGATGGTGACAAAGGGTCCTCCCCTACGGGTTCAAAGGCTTCAGCACCGTGCCTGCAGTGGAGACATATATAATCTGGAGGCACAGTATCTCCCTCGTAAATATATCCACAGTATCTGCAGCGCCACTGCTTCTTGAGAGGGGGCTGAAAAGGACGGTTTCTAATCACGTACTGATAGTAGGAGTAAGTAACCGTATCGGAGCGGGAGAGAAGCTGACCATCCACCAGCTCGCCGATGAACAGCATATGGCTCCCCAGATCCTGCGAGTCTACAATTTTCAGAGAGAGGTAGGAATTAGTGTTGTCCGTGAGGTAATAAAGGCCGTTCTCACTGCGTTTGACAGAGGTAAAGCCGTCGAACTTATCTACGCTGCGGCCTGACTGCATCCCAAAATGCTTGAAAAAGCGGAATGCGGTGTCCTCCGTGAGAGGACAGAGATTGCATACTCCGGTTCGGGAGATCATATCGCAGGTGAGGTTCTTTTTGATGACTGCCAGAGAGATACGAACAGGGTCATTGGCTACCTGCACCGCGGTGTTGATAATGCAGGCATTGTCTTTTTCGCCCTCGCGGGCACTGAGCCAATAGAGACCGTACACAAGATTTCTGGTGACTTTTTTGTTCAGAAACGCGCTCCTTCCTATGTATGCTATGTATTTTTGGCAGCCCCGGTGAGGCTGCTCTTTTTTTACACCGATGAAGGCGGCAGGAGACAGTTTTTCAGCCATTGAAATACTGCCTGACCGGCGGCACAGTCCTTTCGGATCAGCATCCGTTCCGGGTGAAACTGGACACCAAGCAGCGGGAGCGTTTCATGCTCCACAGCCTCTATCACGCCGTCGTCTGCTTGGGCAGTGGGATGCAGATCTTTTCCCAGTTTTTTTATCCCCTGATGGTGGGAGCTGTTGACGATACATTCCTGCCCCCAGAACTGGTACAGAAGACTTCCTTTTTCATTCTGAATCCGATGCAGTCGGTCTGCACCCCTGCAGGAGGTATGGTGATCGCTTGTCGGAAGATCTTGAATCAGATCTCCCCCCAAAGCAATATTTATGAGCTGAGCCCCTTGGCAGATGCCCAGTATGGGCCTGCCGGAGGAGAAAAAACGGTCGAAAAACGTAAATCGAATTTCATCCATCGCGGGATTCATATGGGAGCAGCTGAGGTTTTCCTGCCCGTAGCGGGATGGTTCTATATCTCCACCGCCTGGGAGAAGCAGACCATCACAGGAAACGGCCTCTTCCAGGTGGACTGTGAATACCGGCGTCAGACCGACCAGCTTCAGAGCTTCCGCATAATTTTGCAGCGTTTCCGGATACCCCGGCACAGCTACCATTTTTGAATTACAGGTCATATTGTACCAAGTCCTCCAAACGCTCCCTGCGGACAATGAGGCGGTCCTGCCTGCTGCGAATCGCTGCGATGGGGGGACGAGGCACCCGGTTATAGTTGGATGCCATGGAATAGTTATAGGCACCGGTCACAAATACCGCCACCGTATCTCCTGCGTGTACCGGCTGCAGCGGTACATTCTCACCCAGCAGATCACCGCTTTCGCAGTAGCGGCCTGCGAGTGTGACACGAAGAGTTTCCGTCTCTCCCGCGCGATCTGCGACAGCGGCGGAGTGTCGGGCACCATAGAGGGCATAGCGGGGATTGTCCCCCATGCCGCCGTCCACTGCCACATAGGTGGCTCCGCCCGGAATTCTTTTTACATTCTGCACAGTGTACAGCGTAATCCCCGCTGCGCCGACAATCCCTCTTCCCGGCTCCAGATACACTGCCGGCAGCGGATATCCGTATTCCCCGCACTTTTCCTGCAGGCGCCTGCCAATATTTGCGATCATAGCCTCACAGTCTGGTCCGATTTCATGGGATTCATACGGTACGGCGATCCCCCCTCCCAAATTCAGAATTTCTGCTGTATAGCCCAGGGCCTGCCGGATCTGTTCCATGAATTGAAGCATGACATCCACTTCCAGACGGAATGGTGTTGCATCAAAAATCTGAGAACCCACATGACAGTGGAATCCGATAAGCTGTATACCAGGCAGGGACAGGGCTTTTTTCGTGACAGCCAGGGCCTGGCCGGTAGGAATAGGAACACCGAATTTTACATCTACAATGCCGGTGTTGACAGCGGCAAAAGTGTGCGGATCAATACCGGGTGTCACCCGGAGAAGAACCTTTTGACGAAGGCCCCGCTGCAATGCCAGAGAGGAAAGATGCTCCAATTCCTCTTCTCCATCCACTGCCACAAGGCCTATACCGGAATCCATGGCATAGCAGAGATCCTGTGTGGTCTTCGCGTTTCCGTGAAAGCATATGTCCTGCGGGGGGAACCCAGCTGCCAGAGCCGTAGCAATCTCACCGGAAGATACGGTATCCAAACCCAGCTGTTCTTCCTGCGCCCAGCGGCAGATTTCCTTGCAGCAGAGGGCTTTGCTGGCGTAAAAAATCCGGCTTCCACGTGGAAAATACTGATCAATACAGGAAGAATACAGGTGCATCCTTTCCCGGACCATATCCTCATCAAGAAGGTATAGAGGGGTTCCGTATTTTTTCGCTAAGGCAAGAGTATCCACTCCAGCAAGACATAAATGGCCTTCTTCATTGACGCTGAGATTGGGTTGATCGAACATGATACATGAATTCCTTTTGTGAAAAACTCATTAAGTAGTAGACGCGAGAGCAATAAAATGTTATACTTTGCTCGACTGGAAAATCCCAGAAGGTGCTGGGACAAGGTGCTACTTTTCTTAAATCTTGCGCTGCTCTACACAGTTTACAGCCTTTGAGAGGCTAATGCAAGAAGTTTTTGAGCTGAACCGTCCACCGAGGGAAAATTTCCCCTCCCGGATGCTCTCAGGCAGGCAAAGATCCAGGCACCTGTCAAAACAGAGGCACACCGGGAGTACACAGAGACATCCTGAAGTGAGAGAAACGAGCGCCGGCATCCGCAAAATCCTGCTGCCAGACGGGGATGCCTGCCGGGAGAACGGGGAATCGCCTTCAGTGAGAGAAGGACTTTTCGTGAATCTTTCGTGCAAGATACACAGCGGGCGTATCCAAAAGGCTGGTTGCAATATAGATCAGGTAGCTTGATACCATGATGTGCAGGAGAAGCGAAGGGGAGTAGCC
>CAZGAM010000056.1:0-11938 GCA_964523685.1 uncultured Oscillospiraceae bacterium
TGGGGATCAGCTATGTCAGTGATCCCGATAAGCCGGACTACAAAAAACACACCTGCGTCATCCAAACGTGGAAGTGGCAAAATCCCTGATCTCTGATCCATATTATTCACTCTGCCAGCGGGCCGGCCTCCGAGACAGTGCCGACCCCAGTTGAAATGCCAACAGGGACAGCCTTTCCCTATGACCAGCCTGAGTAAACAGTATGTTTGATTTGGCAGGCCCTCGCCCTGCTGCGTCCTGAACGGCAAATTCATTCCCCGATTCTCCTTCAGGCGGCAACCAGGTTGTTGACCCATTTTTTGCTCACAACCAGCCACAGTCCAATGGCAGCCTTGATCAGGTTCAATCCCTCTACCAGAAAATACATCTGTATCACGCCCAGGGAACTGTATCGAGAGAGGACATAAGCCAGAGGTATATTTAAGACCCAGAGAAAGAGGCAGTCAAATACGAAAGTAATCACTGTTTTTCCCCCGGAACGCAGCGTAAAGTAACAGGCGTTCGTAAACGCATTCAAAGGCATCATGACCGCACTGACAATCAGCAGCTGGCCAGCCAGTTCCTTAACCATATCCGTCGTGTTGTATATCTGCGGAATCAGGGGTGCTAAAAAGGCCATCACCACCGCTACTGCTACGCTCAGGGCGGTAGAAAACGCAATCAGCTTAGTATCCTCATCCACAGCCTGCTCCAGTCTGCCCGCTCCCAGCTGGTGACCTACCATAATAGACACCGTATCACCCATAGCCAGAAAAGCGCAGAAAAACAGATCGGTGATGGTAGTAGAAATATTGAAAGCGGAGACCACCTCCAGCCCACGGACCGAATAGCACTGGTTGAGTACCGCCATGCCGCAGGCCCAGAGGACCTCGTTCAAAAGCAAAGGAAAACTGAGCACGACAACCTGTTTCACCAGTTTTTTCGGAACACGCAGAGATCGGTACACACCTATAATGTACGCTTGGCTCTGCCTGTGACGGTGGGTCCAGATCACAACAATGGCACATTCTACACAGCGCGCCAATACCGTCGCTGCCGCTGCACCTACAACGCCCAGAGCAGGGACACCCAGTCTGCCGAAAATCAGAATATAATTGAAAAGAAGATTGACAAAAACCGCGACAATCCCCGCCTTCATCGGCAAAACTGTCTCTCCGGTTTGACGAAGTGTGCTGGCATACACCTGGCACAGGGCAAAGGGAAAAGTCTGAAGGAGAATCACGTGCAGATAGGACTGCCCGTACTGCAAAGTCGCTTCCAAGTCAAGATTTTCCTGCCCGGGATGGAGAAACAGGGATATGAGATCCTTCCCTTTTGTCAGGAACAGCAGCAAAAATACTGCCAGAGCCCCTGCGCCTACATACAGTTTCAGGCGAAAGGTAAATTGCACTCCTTCTGTATCTTTCTTGCCGTAAAACTGAGACGTAAAAATACCTGCCCCCGCAAGACCGCCAAAAACACAAAGATTGAAAATAAACAGCAGCTGGTTCACAATAGCCACGCCGGACATGGGTTCTGTTCCTACCTGGCCCACCATGACATTGTCCAACAGACTCACAAAATTCGTGATTACATTTTGTATCAGCACCGGCAGCATGACGGAAAACATCTTCTTATAGAAGCTTTTGCTGCCAATGTATTTTTTCAGAATCATGCAGTACCTCACGTGCCAGATGGAATGGAACAGGGCCCAATATTCCTTTCCCTGCTGAGTAAAACGCACCAATTCACTAGGACAGAACAGAAGTCAGATTCCCGCTGAAATCGGATGGTATCCCGGTATCCCCGCGAAAGACGCCCTGCTTTCCGCTTGCGCGGGAACTTCTTTTCCTCACTTGGCAAAGCTGCCTTTCCCGCGGTTTTTCTCCGCACTCTTCCCCTTTTTGTCTGCAAATTGGAATCGAAAATCCGGTCCATAGGGGCTATTAGGATTATCTTCCATAACCAGGTCCGCCTCAAAGCTTTTCCCCGCTTTGGATATCAGGTTTTTCTTATGCACAGGGCGACCTGACAGAAAGGCTTTCGCATTGGCGGCGGTAAACGTAACATGGGCGAAGACAGGACTCGCTGGCTTTTTCCATATGACAAATTTGCAGCCGTTTTTGTACCCTGTGCAGCCGAACCCTTTTTTCCCTTCCACCACATTATTGCCGCAGCGGGGACATTTGCCCACTACTTCCCGCCTGCTGTTTCTGGCTGGTAAAAACTTCCCGTCCATGCGGGGATGCGGTTCCTGCAGAATCTGGGCAACCATCTGCAGCACATGATCGGTCAGGCTCTCATAAGATGCGTTACCCTGCCGTATATCTTCCTGCATGGACCACCAGTATGCCGTAATATCTGGTTTTTTCGCCTCATCCGGAATAATGCGGATCAATTCTTTTCCCAAATCTGTGGGGTACAGATACTTTTTCTTTCCCTCTCCTTTTTCCTCTATAAAGCCTCTCACAATCAGGTTCTTAATAATATCGGCTCTTGTGGCGTCTGTCCCTATGGAACCGTTCTCAGACTTTTTGTCCTTGTCTTTCGCCAGAAGCAGCCGCTTTACTTCTGGATCTTCCACATATTTGGAAATTCTCGTCATATCTTCGTTCAAAGTTACCTGTGTATAGCGGCTGGGCGGCCTGGTCTCTTTTTCCTCTGTTTTCGCATTTTTCACTATGCCCGAGTAAACACCGGGTGAGAGATCGCTGAGAGGGGAACGTTGTTCCTTCTGGAACCATTCGGACGCGTTTTGCTGCCTGTCGCTGGCAAAAAGCTTGAGGTAGCCTGGTTTCTGAACGACCATGGAACTGCTGACCAGCATTCCTCCATCCGGAAGAAGCACTTCCAGCCTGGTTCTCTCTTTCACGGCAGGTGGCATAAACTGCACCATATAATATTTGCAGACCGCTAAATACACGTTCTTTTCCTGGACTGTCATTTTGGATGTATCCACGCAAACATCCTGCGGTATAATCGCAAAATGGGCTTCTATCTTGGACGAATCAAAGCATCTGGAATGAATGGTCATATCCAGTTCTTTGGGCTTATACCCGCCGATATTGGTGATAACCGTCTTCATAGTTTTGGGCGCCTGCTCAAAATGATGATCGGACAGATACTGACAACTGGAGCGATTATAGGTAATGGCATTATACTTATCTCGCAAAGACTGGGAATAGGCCAGCGTCTCGCTGGGGGAATAGCCAAAGCGTTGTCCGCAATAGCTCTGCAATTTTACCAAATTGAACGGCAGAGGCGGATTTTCTTCCCCAATATTCCGAGTTACCCGGATATTGGACAGGTCCAGACTGCTGAGCATGGCCGTCTTCTCCGCCGCATAGCCTGGATCCAGAATCCTGCCTTCCACCAGATTGGGGTCGTCTTTTTTCGGTTCATACCGGCAAGGTATCACAAGCTCCTGAATATGTATATCCGCGGTAATGTCGTAGTAGGTCACCTTTTTGTGGGATTGGATCTGCTCCTCCCGGACGACCACCAGATTCAGTGTCGGCGACTGCACTCTTCCTATCGTCAATTTTGCCGGGGGATTCGTAAGAGAAAAATACCGGGACAAATTAATTCCAAAAGTCATGTCCGCTACACTCCGGGCATAGGCTGCCCAGCCGGCAGCCTCATGAAGACGATTGTCGTCCATATTGCCAAGGGCAGCCCGCAGCGCTGGTGCCGTAGTGTCCCCGGTAGCCAGCCGCTTCACCGGCTTTTTGACTTTGTAGTATCGCAGGATCTCATCAATCAGAAGTTGTCCTTCGTCATCCGGGTCTCCCGCATGAATAATGACATCTGCCTTGTCAATCAGCTTTTTAATCTCCCGGAGACGCTCCGCTGCATTTTTCCCGGAAGAAGAACCGGGAAGCGGCCGCACCTGCCAGTCTTTGAAATAGATGGGCAAGTCAGCCAGAGACCATTTTTTCAGAGCCGGATTGTATTCATCCGGCTCTTTTAATCCCAGCAGATGCCCGGACGCCCAGGTTATACAGTAGTTTCCCTTGCAGATAGTACCGTTCCCGCTTTGCGCTTTTCCCGGTATCGCATCCGCTATGAGTTCGGCAAGCGCCTTCTTTTCTGCTATAATAAGTTCCACGAAACTGCCTCACAACATATTCCTACTGCCAATTCTTAGCCATGAGTCCCCGTTTTCCGGCTTGTTCTTCCCGCTGCCTCAAAATTTTCCAGCCGCCGGAGGCAAGGGGAGAATCATCAGATACCAAGCCGATTTCCGCTGCCTGGGACGGACTGAACCAGCTTTGTGAAAGTTTTCCCTGTTTTTGCAATCTGTTAACAATTTTTCCCCTGGAATGTATTATCATAATGGCAGGCAGGTGCAGATTTTCTTTTCTCCAAACGTTTGGGAGCAGAACAGCGGAAGGAGGTATCGCTATGAAACGGGATTCTACATACCCGGTCCCTGATGACAGGCAGCTGACTTTGGTTTCCGACGAATCCAATCCATCTGCGTACAGCGATGCTCTATATCGTTCTGCCTCTCGGGAGAGCAACACGGAGTACGGCTACAACCCTTCCCGATACTATACCGGTGATGAAAACTCCTATCGCGGGCCCATCGGCACGCGCACCCTGTTTCTTATCTGCCTGATATGTGCGTTGTTTGCCAGCATTCTGGGCATTGGGGGCATGTACCTGCTCACACGGGACAAAACGCGTTCCCAACCGCTTCCGCCTTCTGCCTCCTTTTATGTGCAAGCCCGGCAGGCTTTGAGTACCTCAGGCCCCCTGCATCTTGCTGAAAACAACGCCTCCGCCCCCCTATCTGGCGAAGAATTGTATCCTTTGGCATGCCGTCAAGTGGCCGGTGTATCCGGAGGCGGCCGTGACGGCACTGGCATCATCCTCACATCAGACGGATATATTCTCACCTGCTATCATGTAATTTCCCGCTGCTATCTCTATGATTCACCCATTACCATTGTTCTCTATGACGGCTCTCAATATAATGCGGACATTGTGGGTTCGGAATCGGATATTGATTTGGCCGTTCTGAAAATTGATACGGCAGGATTATCACCTGCCGCCTTGGGGGATTCCGATCTGCTGTCGGTAGGAGAGCGGGTTTATACTCTGGGCAATCCTTCCCCTGATCTGCCCTATACCATTACCAGAGGCGTTATCTCTTCCCTCGACCGGCAGATTTCCATCGGAAGTGATGGTACCGCCGCCATGTTCCAGTTTGACGCAGCCATAGGAAGCGGCAGCTCCGGAGGACCCGTTTACAATGAATCCGGGCAGGTAGTCGGCGTAGCCACTGCGAAATATATTGAAAATGGTGCGGAAGGTCTGGGCTTTGCCATCCCTACGGCCGATGCCGTATCTGTTGCCAATGAATTGATTGACAAGGGGTATGTCGCCGGGAAAGCGTATTTGGGGATTGTTATGGATTCCACTTATACGCCCGCTGTGGCACGATATTACCGCGGCAGGCCCGGTGCCTACGTTACCAGAGTCGTGGAGGGGAGCGCAGCGCAAACCGCCGGTCTGCAGCCCGGCGATGTAATCATCGAGGTGGACAACCATTCTATAGACAGCTCAGATGCCCTTGTCTCTGTTATTCATAATTACAAAGCCGGAGATCAGGCTGTACTCACTGTCTGGAGGAGTGGAAACCTGAAAATTCTGTCTGTCACCTTTGGCGAAGTTGTTCGTGAGGACAATTAACCCTGCTGTTTCGATACAGCCTTCGTCGAACCGCCGAAAACGTCAAATGAGGCGCGCATCAAAAGGAAATAGCCGCCAGGGCAGGGGTGACTGCTGGCCCGATTTTTAGCGCACTTTTCGGAACTGCCAGCAATGTTCATAGCGAATAAACGCGTACAACCTTCCGGAGATTTCTCAAAATGCCCATCAGACAATATCCTCTTTTTTCCTTATGCCAAATGCCGCCCCAGGTAGTAAAACCTGGAGCGGCTTACTCTATGGGATTCGCAGGGGAAATTCTTATATCCCTTTTTGCGCATTAATCTTAATGCCAGGACCCATCGTCGTCGCTGTGACGCAGCTGCGGATGTACTGACCCTTTGCCGCCGCAGGCTTTGCCCGCACGATTGCTCCGATCAGTGCCTCATAGTTCTGCTGAAGCTTTTCAACGCCGAAACTTACCTTTCCAATAGGGCAGTGGATAATGTTGCTTTTGTCCAGACGGTATTCAATCTTACCTGCCTTCACTTCTTTAATTGCCTGTGTCAAATTGGGTGTCACAGTACCCGCCTTGGGAGAAGGCATCAAGCCTTTCGGTCCAAGGAGCTTGCCAAGACGACTCACCACACCCATCATATCGGGAGTGGCAATCACTACATCAAAGTCAAACCAGTTTTCGGTCTGAATTTTTTGCACCATTTCCTGGCCGCCAAAGAAATCAGCACCTGCTTCCTTGGCTTCCTCTTCTCTCTCCGGCTTGCAGAAAACCAACACCGTACGGCTTTTGCCGGTGCCATTGGGTAAAACAATCGCACCGCGGACCTGCTGATCCGCATGACGGCCATCCACACCCAGCTTCACATGGAGCTCCACTGTCTCATCAAATTTTGCTTTACTGGTCTTGCAGACCAGATCAAATGCTTCCTGGGGATCATACAGCGTCTGTTTATCAAAGAGTTTCACACTCTCTTTATAATTTTTACCTCTGAACATGAAAAAATACTCCTCCTAATAATGTGGTTTAGCGGAAGTTTTCCTCCCACATATTGGGCGTGACGCTTACTCGCCTACCAGAACGCCCATGCTCCTGCAGGTACCGGCAATCATACTCATTGCCGACTCGATGCTGGTGCAGTTCAGATCTGGCATCTTCTGCTCAGCAATTTTCTTCAGGTCCTCTTTGGAAATGGTTGCCACCTTATCTCTCTGAGGGACTCCGGAAGCAGTCTCAATTCCACAGGCCTTCTTGATAAGCAGAGCAGCAGGCGGTGTCTTGGTAACAAAGGTAAAACTGCGATCCGCATAGACTGTGATTACCACAGGAATCATCATGCCCATGTCACCCTTGGTGCGCTCGTTGAAATCTTTCGTAAACTGTCCTATGTTGATTCCGTATTGTCCCAGTGCCGGACCAACCGGGGGAGCCGGTGTCGCTTTACCAGCCGGAACCTGGAATCTCACATAACCTACTATCTTCTGAGACATATCTATTCTCCTCTAATCCTCTAATGAGGTGGTAAAAATCAATCATTTTTCACCGCTTCGATCTGGTCCAACTCCAGGTCCACCGGTGTCTCTCTTCCGAACATGGACACAATAACACGAACTCTGCCCTTATCCGGATCTATCTCGTCCACAGTGCCAAGAAAGCCCTCCAAAGGCCCGTCAATCACCTTAACGGAATCTCCCTGTTTATAACCAACCACAACCTCGTGGCGTTCCATGCCCAATTCCTGAACTTCGAGATCCGTCAGGGGAACCGGTTTGCCGTCCATGGATACAAACCCGGTGGCACCTCTGGCGTTTCGCACCAAATGCCAGCTTTCATCGGTCAGAACCATCTTCACCAGAACATACCCAGGGAAAATTTTCCGCTCAAAGGTCTTTTCTCCCTTATCCGTATGCTCTTTAACGGTTTCTACAGGAACACTGGTATCGAGGATCAACTCCTCCATATGCCGATTCTCAGCACTTTTCATAATCGTTGCTGAGACTGCATTTTCATATCCTGAGTACGTGTGGACGACGTACCACTTTGCTCCTTCTGCCATTTTATGCGAAAATATTAATCAGGGCTTCAACCGTTGCCTGAGCAGCCGTGTCAAATCCCCACAGCACAATAGCGCACACGATAATCACCACAAGCGCTACGCCTGTATTCTTGGCAGTTTGCTTTGGTGTGGGCCAAACAACCTTTTTCAATTCGCTCTTCATATCTCGAAACCACTTCTTAATCCGCTGCATCAGCTTGGGTTTTCCAGTGGTTTTCTTCACAGCGACCTTCGTCTCTTTTGCGGGGGCGGCTTTCTTCTCTTCTGCCATTCGTGCGCCCTCCCTTACTTTGTTTCCTGATGCAGCGTGTGCTTCCGGCAGAACGGGCAATACTTCTTCAACTCAAGTTTCTCCGCTGTGTTTTTCTTGTTCTTGAAGGTATTATAATTCCTCTGTTTACACTCGCTGCAGCGCAGTACAACTTTAATTCTTGCGTCTGCTGCCATTTAACGGCACCTCCTTGTTTATTGCCTCCCTTTTCCGGCCATAACGGGTCTTCCCGTCCGGACGGCAGGTAATGAATAGAATATCATATCTGCGCCGGAATTGCAATCTCTATTTTTTTCTCCAGCAGAAATTTCCTTTCCCTTTGTCCCATAATACGTATCGCTGCAGCCATCTCTTTCCGGACCTGCTGATTTCCGGGTTTTGTAATCACCGGCGTCTTTGTCCCTTTTGAGTATACAGCTGTCCTATCCATCCGGTTTTGTTTTCTCTGCCGCACTGGAAAAATCACATACGGACAAGGGGGAACAGGTGGAAGAGGAAGATTTCTTCCCCCCTGCTGATTGCCAAAGCCAAAAGGACGCATTGGGATTTCTGTGGTTTTCCGATCAAAAGAATCATAAAACGCTTTTTTCTTGCTTTTGGTCTCCTCCCGTGGTAATATCGGAGCATCAGAGTAGGAGTGGCCGCGTTAAGTGCCAGCAGGATGGGAAGTTGCCTGCCGGACGAACGACTGCTTGTCGGCGATGACCATTCCGCATCCACTGGAGGTATTCACAATGAAAACAAGCAAACTGTTGTCCATTCAGGCGATCTGCCATTTGAGCGTGTTAGTCGCCCTGGAAGTAATCTTGAATCGATTTTGCACGATTCAAACGCCTTTTTTAAAAATTGGCGTTTCCTTTGTAGCGGTAGTTCTGGGCGGGTTGTTGTATGGCCCTGTTGGAGGCGCAATTGTGGGAGGTTTAGGCGACATGATCGGCGCTCTCCTCTTTCCCTTCGGTCCCTATCACCCCGGCTTCAGTTTCTGCGGCGCCTTGATGGGTGCTGTATACGGTTTCTTCCTGGATCTTCATTCGAAACATTTCCCTAATTCTGTTCATATTCCCCTGTGGCCCAATATTGTTGTTCCCATGGTCTTCAACTGTGCAGTAGTTGGCCTGCTCATAAACACACTCTGGATTTCACAACTGTATGACAGCAAGAGCTACTGGGGGTATTTTATCAGCCGGATTCCACAGGAAGCAGGGCTGAGTGTTGTAAAAACGGTTGTTACGCCCGCATTAATCCCCATTGCCAGACAAGTTCAAAAACTGATTGTCCGGCCGATAAGGTAATGTATATGAAACGAATCATGGCGATCGATTATGGCGATGCCCGTACGGGGATCGCCATCTCCGATCAGCTGGGAATTCTCACAGGAGAAAGTTTTGTCATCAAGGAATACAATCCGAAAATCCTGGCTGACCTTATTACAGAAAAAGCCAACGAACTTGGTGTGGAGACTCTCGTTTTGGGCCTGCCCAAAAATATGGACGGTACAGAGGGTGATCGTGCACATAAATCCAGAATTCTGCAGTTTCTTCTGGAAGAACGCGGCTTTTCTGTCATTCTCTGGGATGAACGTCTCACAACAGTAGATGCCCATCGCATTCTCAGGGACAACGGAAAACCGGAAAAGAAGCATCGGAACAAAGTAGATGCTGTTGCCGCTTCCCTGATACTGGAAGGATACCTTGACTCTATCAAATATTCTGAAAACGCCCGGTCCCAATCCTCCCATTGAAATATTGGAAAGGACTTGGGAAGTATCTCTATTGTGAGAAGCACTGAGACGAATGCCTCCCAATCCTGACGCAAAAACGTTTGAATTTGTTGGCAATGATAGATTATGGTAATTTTTCTAAACCGAGGTACAGATGTTCCTGTTGATGCCCTTGGATATTCCCTCCGCTGATTGGTACCTGTACCACACCGTTTGGCTGTGCGTTTCCTCGTTTTCTTTCAAAGTATAAGCCGGCTCGAGCTGCCGTGCTTTCCGCTTCCATCCGGATTCAGGACTTCTCCCGCCCGATCCCGTACTTCTCTCCTGCTGAGAGTTCTCTCTCAACCAGAAATTCCCTGCGTACTGGGCAAGACGATCGGAGCGGGGGAAGTACTGGCCGTTCCCTGATACAATTGCAGAAATTCTTCAAGGCATAGGCCGTGCTTCATAATATATTCTGCCGCTGTTTTTCCGACATACCGAAGATGCCAAGGCTCATACTCGACACCGGTTATATCTGTTTTATCCTTCGGATATCGTATAATAAAGCCGTAATCGTCACAATGTTCCTCCAACCACGCCATCAAGCCGCTGCCCCCAATATAGGGCTCCATATCCTGTTCCGGAGTTTCTAAAATATCTGCGCACAATCCAGATTGGTGTTCACTGCTCCCTGGATAGTTTACTGCCAGCCGGGTCTGCGCATCGGCCTCCTCCATACTCATCCCCTGCGCTGTGTACTCATCAATATGTCTCTGATAAATAATGCTCTGCGTCTCATAATCTCTGTATCCCGAGCAAAAATAGACAGGGTAATCTGCGGCGCGGGCCGCGCCGAACAAATCCTTCAATGGTTGGGCAATACGACTGTCCACCTGTTGGCCGCTCTCAATTTCTGTCAGAGACTCAGGAATATAATCTTCTCCCAGAGGATTTTCGTATCGAATCAGTCTTAATTCCCAACTGTTCACATCCACTGCAGGCAATGTTGGCGTTGGAACCGGCGTATCGGTTGGCACACTGCTCATGATCGCGTTCGGAGTAAGCTTGATTTGAGCAGACTCGGCGACCACCCTTGTTTCTGGTCCCTCAAACAAACGTATGGCCGCATATAACACGCCAACAATCCCTACTAAAACAAGGATTAGATAGAGTATACGGCGGCCTGATGTCCGTTGCCTTTTTCTGCGTCTGCCCTTTTTCCTGTTTACACTTTTCCCTGAAGTTGTCGTTCGCCTGCTCTTTTTTCCCTGTGGCATGCCATCCCTTCCTGTTCTGCTCAGGAGAATACACTTAGAATCTTCTCATGCAAAGCATATGAAATCAATATACATTTTCTCTTCCACGATCCCCCCTGCCGCTTCCGAAACCATAGGGGGTACTGACAATTTTTTGACCACTTGCTAAAAAAAACTGCCTGGAAATCCACCCAGGCAGTTTTCATTTTGTTGTCCTTACCCAACAGCATTCAGCTTTTTCGCCATAGAGGACTTTTTGCGTGCAGCATTATTCTTATGAATTAAGCCTTTCGCAGCTGCCTTATCTACGGAGCTCACGGCAGATTTATAAGTTTCCGCTGCTTCTTCTTTATTTCCAGCTTCCACTGCAGCATCGAACTTTTTTAATTCGGTCTTTAACGCAGATTTTGCTGCTTTATTTTTTGCGTTAGCAGTCTTCTGCAACTGATCTCTTTTGGCCGATGATTTGATATTCGGCAAATTCCAGCACCTCGCCTTCAAACACATAATGACATGTTATATTATTATATCAATATAGCAGAAAAAAAGCAAGATCTTTTTCTAAAAATATTTTCCTCCTGGTATTCCAACCCTTTTCTATTATGCTTTATCTCTGCTGACAGAGCATGAAAGTCTGCCTCGCGGGTATTCGTGAGCAGAACATGACCCAACCAGCGTCCCCTCCTGCAAACAGGGATTTTTCCAAATGCCAAATCGACTTTTCCCTGATCCTTGTGAAGATCTTCTTCCTCTTACCAATCCAGAGCATTGCTTTAAAAATAACGATTCTTGCTTTTTTCGTGCTCTTCTGAGAAAGCTCCCCAGACTAACAGAAATCCCATTCGCTTCTTTATTTTCGCTATCAAAAGAGCCCGTCCCGGTCTTGCAGCATGGCCAGTACGGCGCCGTGTATCACACCAGAAGCGGTGGTGAAAGAATATGACTTACCAGAAACTAACCTTCGCCGGGACGCCATGCTATGCCGTACAGCTCTTCCCTCCAG
>CAZGAM010000057.1:0-11919 GCA_964523685.1 uncultured Oscillospiraceae bacterium
ATTCCGTGATGCCGGCCCAGATACAGAGGCGATACGGGCCGAACTCATCGTTCTCCCACAGCCCGTAGCTGCATCTGTCCGTGGTACCACCCTCCAGACACTGCCCCAGAAAGAGGCCGGATCTCTGCTCCAGGCCCTCTATATCCCCATAGGGTACCTGCAGACAAAAAGATTCGTCCTCCCCGGCCGTCTCCGTCTCCATGATCATGGTATCGTTCTCAAAGGACAAACCCGGTTTCCGGGACGGGCGTGCCAAGGCATAAACCGTGACGGCAGCCAGAAGAACCACCATGAAGACAATGTTACGCCTCATCCCGGCCCGCCGTCTGCGCTCTTCTTCCATACCCTGTCCTCCCTTCCGGTACTGTCAGAACCGGTACTTCAGCAAAAATTCCAGCAGGGCCCTGCCGGAATCGTGGAGCACCTCCGGCCGGTATACCAAATAGATCTTCGCCATGACACCGGTCTGCAGGGGAATCTTCACCACGCGGGGCTGTTCGGCCAGCATGGGACCTTCAAACATGATGCTTACGCCGATGTTCTGGCTGAGAAAGTTGAGCGTCTGGGGCCCCGCCCCGTGGTACAGTACCTGAGGCTCCACCCCCGCCTCCCGGCAGGCCTGCAGGGCCAGCTAATAGGACTGTTCCCCGTCTCCTCCCAGAAGAAACGACTCCTCCGCCAGATCCCCGGGGGACAGACGGTCCCGCCCAGCCAGGGGATGCTCCGCCGGCAGAAAGACATACAGGGGATCCTCGCACAGGGGAATGCTGTTTTCCGTGGGCTTACCGGCCGCCCGGATCAGGGCAAAATGGCACGTCTCCTCCTCCAGCATTTTCAGCAGATCCTCCGCATCCCGGGAGATAATGCTTACATAGATATGGGGATACTGCTTCCGAAAGTCGGCGACGAGCTGCCCAAAGTTGATCCGGTCCCAGTGGGGTACCAGTCCCAGTGTAAGATGGTTGTTCCGCTGCTCTTGATACTCCTCCACGCTTCTGGCTATGTCCTCTTCCAGGGCAACCGCCCGCTTGGCAAAGGGAATCATGCGGATGCCAAAGGCTGTCAACTCCACTTTTCGGGTGGTACGGCGAAACAGCGGCATTCCCAGATCCTTCTCCAGGTCCCTGATATGGCGGCTCAGGGTCGCCTGAGAGAGATACAGCTCCTCCGAGGCGGTCAGAAAGTTCAGCTTCTGGGCCAGAACCAGAAACTCCTTCATGCTGGACAGCTGCATAACCATCCCTCCTTGGCATCATACAGCTTTATAGTGCAACAATTTCAGGGATTGTTGCATTTATTTTTACAATAGCAATGATTGTTGCATTAATTATAGCAAAGCTGCTTACATATGTCAATATAGATAAAATTCAAGGGGATTGCATAAGTTTCCTAGGGGAATTTGACGAATGCAACAGTTTCTCCTCCTGCCCTGGAAAACGAATTGCACAGATCATTTATTTGCTCTATTCTGTCTTGTAAACAGAAGAAACAAACTCGAAGGGCAAGCGCCAACATTTTGAAAGGAGACTGTACTCATGAAAAAAGCGATCGCACTGTTTCTTGCTCTGACCATGGTTTTCACCCTCTGCTCCGTCGGCTTTGCCGAAGGGGAGACCACGGAGATCACCAATCTGGTGGAGCCGCTGAGCGAAACCTATGCAAACTCCGCCACCGTAAAGCATGACTCCATCATTCTGGCCACCCGCGGTGACCCGGGAAACCTGTTGCCCCAGGACACCCAGACTTCCGGCAAGGAAGTTCTGGACTGCATCTTTGACAAGCTGTATGTCATCGACGGATTCGGCGGCGATCTGCTGCCTCTGATTGCGGCGGATCAGCCGGTGGACAACGGAGATGGCACCGTGGACATCACCATCCGGGATAACATCTATGATTCCGACGGCAACCACCTGACCGCTGCGGATGTGGCTTACAGCTATGAATGGCTGACCACCAACAGCACGCCGCAGAACATGGGCAAGTATCACGGAGCCGAGGCGCTGGACGATACCACTGTCCGTTTCAGCGTGGATGAGATGAACGGCGTCAGCGACTATGGCAACCTGTTTGCCCAGCAGTGGATCTTTACCCAGGCAGCCATGGAAGCCCATGACTTCGCCAACGATCCCGTAGGCTCCGGTCCGTACAAACTGGCCAGCTACACGGAAGGCTCTGAGATTGTCCTGGAGGCCCGGGATGACTACTGGCTGGAGGGTCAGGACTATCAGCTGGCCCGCTACTGCGCCAACGTGCAGTCCGTCACCTACCGGATCATGACCGACGACACCCAGCAGGCCAACGCCCTGCGCACCGGGGAGCTGGATTACACCAACGTTGTACCGGAAAATGACCTGCCTGACTTCATCAACGACGGTGAATACGCTGAAAACTATGTGGTATATCCCTATCAGGAGAACCTGACCTATTACCTGCTGCCCAACTGCGACCCCTCTTCACCCTGCAGTGATGAGAATCTGCGCAAGGCCATCATGTATGCCGTGGACGGCGCCACCGCCGCCATCGCCTCCGGCAATTCCACTGCGGAGATGGTTTATGATCTGTACAACTCCAAGTTCCCGGAGACTCGGGAGTCCTGGAGCACCACCGAGGACACCTTCTACACCAATCCCTCTCTGGACACAGCAGCAGAGTATCTGGCCCAAAGCAACTATGACGGAGAAGAGATCGTTCTGGTCACCAACGATGCCCCTGCCGCATGCCAGAATGTCTCCACCGTAGTAGCCACCCTTCTCCAGGGTCTGGGCATCAACTGCACCCTGCAGGTTCTGGCCGGAAGCATCTCCTCCACTACCATGTCCGACCCCACCGTGTGGGATCTGACCATTGGCATGATGGCCGCTGACGACTACGGCGTTGTGGATGTGGCCCGTCTCATGAGCAAGGACAGCTACGGCGGCGACCAGGAGACCATTAACTTCATCACCGACCCCGAGCTGCAGGATCTCATCTCCACCTGCAACACCCTGGAAGGCCACACCGATGAAAACACCCAGGCGCTGCACGATTACATCATTGAGCACGCCTACGGCCGCGGCCTGTTCTGCACCACCAGCTACAATGTCGTCACCAACCAGGTGAAAGAGCTGGCCATGAGCTTCAAGTTCCTCATGATGCCTGGCGGCTCTATCTACGTGGACAACGAGTTCTGACCGGGACTGGGGACTGCTTTCTTTGACTGTGTACACATTCTGAACCAGGCGCTCAGGCGCCGGGGCAGTCTGAACCCGCCCCGGCGTCTCAGCCTTTCTCCCAGTAAATTCTCCCCATAAGGAGGGAAATTGCTCCCATGTGGAAATATTTCGTGAAACGTCTGCTGTGGATGGTGATTATCATGCTCTGCGTCACAGTGGTCATCTTCACTATTACCTACTTCACGCCCGGAGATCCAGCCCGCATCATCATGGGCACTTCCGCCACAGAGACGGAAGTGGCAGCCAAGCGGGCGCAGATGGGGCTCGACCAGCCGTTTCTGGTCCAAATGGCCAAGTATTTCAGCTCTGTTTATCTCCACGGTGATTTCGGCATCTCCTGGGCTACCAATAACAATGTCCTGGACACCCTCCTGTCCCGCCTGCCGGTTACGGTCCTCATTGGTGGGATGGGCATGCTGATCCAGGTCGTCATCGGAATTCCTCTGGGTGTCATGGCCGCCGTACACCAGGGAAAGTGGCAGGACTATCTGTCCATCTCCCTGTCCATGCTGCTGGTCTCCCTGCCTGACTTCTGGGTAGCCCTTATGCTGGTGGTGGTGTTTGCGGTGCGGCTTGGATGGGTCCCCGTGTCCGGCATTGACGACTGGCGGTGTTTCATCCTGCCCATCATCTCCGTAGCTATCAGCGGCATCGCCAGCAACGCTCGTCAGACCCGTTCCTCCATGCTGGAGGTGTTCCGGGCGGATTTCGTGACTACTGCCCGGGCCAAGGGGCAGAAGGAAAAAGTGGTCATCTGGAAACACATGTTTCCCAACGCCATTATGCCCGTCATCACGATGGTGATCGGCGGTCTTGGCCGGGTGGTGGGCGGCTCGTCCATTATTGAGAGCATTTTTTCCATTCCCGGCATCGGGCTTTATCTGCTCAACGGCATCAACAACCGGGATTATCCGGTCATCCGGGGTTCCACGGTGGTTCTGAGTCTGTTCAGTGCCGCGGCTGTGCTGCTCATGGATCTGGTCTACGCTATGATCGATCCCCGCATCAAGGCACAGTATACATCAGGAAAGAGGGAATAAGCCATGAAAGATCGGAAAAAGCGGGAAACGGCAGCCGGGTACGACACGCCCGACCCGCCCCCCAGACACCGGCCCATGTGGCTGCAGACCCTGGTCCGGATCTTTGAAGGACCCGCCGCCAAACTGGGTCTTGCCCTCCTCATTATTATGCTGGTGCTCTGTCTGGGGGCTCCGCTGTTCACCCATTACAAGCTCACCGATATGGATCTCATGAACATCAACGCCGGACCCAGCAAAGAGCACATTCTGGGTTGCGACAGTCTGGGACGGGATCTGTGGACCCGTCTTCTGTACGGTGGACGCACTTCCATTGCCCTGGGCATCCTGGGATCCCTGTTTGCCGCCGTGGGAGGAACCGTAGTGGGACTCATCGCCGGCTACTTCGGCGGACAGGTGGACAACCTCATCATGCGCTTCTGTGATGTGTGGAGCGCTATTCCCGGCATGCTGCTGTGCATGCTGGTGGCGGCCGTGCTGGGCAATGGCTTTGTCAACACGATCATCGCTCTGGGCATTGGTGCCATCCCCAACGGCGCCCGCATGACCCGGGGGCAGATCCTCTCCGAGCGCAGCAAGGAGTACCTGGAGGCTGCGGAATCCATCAACGTGTCCAAAACGGGCATCATGTTCCGGCACCTGCTGCCCAATGTCATGAGTCCCGTGCTGGTAGGTACAACCATGGGTGTAGGCTCTACCATCATGCAGGCTGCGTCTCTAAGCTATATTGGACTGGGGGTGGATCCACTCAAGCCCGAGTGGGGAGCCATGCTCTCCGCCGCCAAGTCCATGTTCATGCAGTATCCCCATGAGATGCTATGGCCCGGGGTTTTCATCGGTGTGTTCGTATTCGCCATCAACCTGATGGGTGACGGCCTGCGGGACGCTATGGATCCGAAGCTGAGAAAGTAAAGGTGAGTCGATGGCACAGAATAAGATACCGTTTCTGTCTGTACAGGACATAGAGGTCATCTATACCTCCGGCGGAGAGATCGTCCACGCCGTCAACGGCGTATCCTTTGATCTGGAACGGGGAGAAACACTGGGACTGGTAGGTGAAACCGGGGCGGGAAAAACCACCATCGCCAAGGCCATTTTGCGCATTCTCCCGAATCCGCCTGCCAAATTTCTGGGGGGAAAGATTCTTCTGGAGGGAGATGACCTCAGTCAAAAGTCCGAGTCCGAAATGCTGAAAGTACGAGGCGACAGGATCGCCATGATTTTCCAGGATCCCATGACAGCCCTAAATCCCCTGATGACCGTGGGAGAGCAGATTACCGAGGTTTTGCTCCTGCATAACGACTACGGCAAGCACGAGGCCGTGCAGAAGGCGAAAGAGATGTTGGAACTGGTGGGCATTCCCGGGGAGCGGTTTGTGGAGTATCCCCACCAGTTCTCCGGCGGCATGAAACAGCGGGTAGTCATTGCCATGGCCCTGGCATGCGACCCGGAGCTGGTGCTGGCAGATGAACCTACCACCGCCCTGGATGTAACCATCCAAGCCCAAGTACTGGATCTCATCAGAGATCTGAAAGAAAAATACAACACCGCCATGATTCTCATCACCCATGATCTGGGCGTAGTGGCGCAGACCTGTGACCGGGTGGCAGTCATTTACGCCGGTAAAATCATCGAATACGGCTCTCTGGCAGCGCTGTTCGACCACCCTTCTCATCCCTATACGCTAGGTCTGTTCGGGTCTCTGCCCGACATTGAAAAGGACGAGCCACGCCTCCACCCGATTCCGGGCATGCCGCCGGATCCTACCCATCTGCCAACGGGCTGTGCTTTTCATCCCCGCTGCACCCTGAAGACGGATGCCTGCACCCGGGGAGACATTCCCCTGCGGGAAATTGCGCCCGGACATCTGTGCCGCTGCTGCCTGCGGGATAAGGAGGGATAGACCATGGCCACGCCACTTCTGGAAGTGAAAAACGTAAAGAAATACTTTAACGTCCCCGCCGGCAAAAACCATGCGGTGGATGACGTCTCGTTCGTTATCGAGAAGGGGGAGACCCTGGGCGTTGTGGGGGAGTCCGGCTGCGGCAAGTCCACACTGGGCCGTACCATCATCCGGCTCCAGGAAGCGACGGACGGCCATGTCCTGCTGAACGGGGAAGATATCACCCATGTGACCGGCAAGAAGCTCCATGCCGTGCGGGAAAAGTGCCAAATTATCTTCCAGGATCCCTATTCCTCCCTCAATCCCCGCATGAATGTAAAAAGCACCATTCTGGAGCCGCTGAAGCATCTGAAGCTCAGCAGGTCCCAGCGCCAGGAAAAGGCGGAAGAGCTCATGGATCTGGTGGGAATCGACCACCGGCTGAGGGAGAGCTACCCCCATGAAATGGACGGAGGACGGCGCCAGCGGGTAGGGATCGCTCGGGCTCTGGCCCTGAATCCGGACTTCATTGTCTGCGATGAGCCGGTATCCGCCCTGGATGTGTCCATTCAGGCTCAGGTACTGAACCTGCTTATGGATCTGCAGGACAAGCTGGGTATGGCCTATATGTTTGTAACCCATGATCTGTCCGTGGTCAAGCACATTTCCGACCATATTGCCGTCATGTACCTGGGACAGCTGGTGGAAAAATGCACGACTCAGGAGCTATTCACCAACAACCTGCACCCCTATACAAAGGCTCTGCTGTCTGCCATTCCGGTTGCCAATATCCATACACCCATGAAGCGTATCCCCCTGAAGGGCGAGATCACCTCTCCTATCAACCCCAAGCCTGGCTGCCGGTTTGCCTCCCGGTGCCCCCGCGCCACAGAGGCCTGCAGCCAGCCCCAGACGCTGGAAGAAGTATCCCCCAACCATTTTGTCTCCTGCTGCCGCGTGCGGGAGATCAACTGAAAAAGCGGACGGAAGGACAAAACAACTTATGGCTAACCTGATCGCTGTCACCGCCTTGGCGGATATCTTTCCCGAGGGGGAAAAAACAGTGGCTTATGCCCTGGAATATGATACGGACCTGGTGCCCGGCTCTCTCTCCCCGGGGATGTTCTCTCTTCTGGATGACTCTCTGGCACCTTTGATACCGGCCGCTGATAGGACCATTCTTCGTGCTTATGTGAACCAAGCCCCCGTCTGCAGTCCGACGGAAAAGGCTGGCCATTATGTGATCCTGGAGACGGACCTGTCAGAGAAACAGTCTTTTGCCATTGTATCTTACAAGTCATCCGGCCAGCCGGATCCCTTCGGACCGGGGCCGATGAGCTATGCACCTCGAAAACCCGCCGGACCCCGACCGGACAAAATGCCCGGTCAGCCTGGGCCCGACATGAATTACACAGGTCCCAAACCGCAGCATGTGCTCGCCCGTCAGCTCTGTCCACTCCCTTCCGCCGGCGGAGAGGTCATTCCCGCCGGAGAGAAGCTGTGCAGTCGGACAGTCTGTCCTGCGGCGGACCGATTCCAGCTCTGCCGGTTTGGAGATCTCCCCTACTGCCTCTACATCCCCGAAAACTATGATCCCGCCCGACGCTATCCTCTGGTGCTGTTTATTCCTGACGCTGGCGGGCGGGGGACAGACCCCCGGGTACCTCTGATTCAGGGTCTGGGAGGAGTGGTCTGGGCCTCCCCGGAAGACCAGGCTCGGCATCCCTGCTTTGTGGTATGCCCTGCCTTCGGTCCAGCGGAAATCCTCACCCATGACGACTTCACCTGCCTGAACAAACTGTACAAGATCAAACCCCTCCTGGAGGATGTGATGGCCACCTACCCCATTGACCCGGACCGCCTGTATACCACCGGCCAATCCATGGGCTGTATGACCAGCTGCGAGCTTATGAATACCTGGCCCGACCTTTTCGCCGGTGCCCTTCTGGTGGCCGGACAGTGGGACCCGGAGCGCTGCGGCCGCACCCTGTACAACAAGGATATCTGGATTCTGGTCAGCTGCAACGACCTCAAGGCGCACGCAGGCATGGATGCGGTCACCGCCGCCATAGAGGACAACGGAGGCGAGGTAGCTCGTTTTCTATGGGATGCCCGGGCAGGACAGGATGCCCTGAACACGCTGGCAGAAGAGGCCGCCCAGGTGCCCGCCCGCATTCGTTATACAATTTTTGAGGGAGACAGTGTGGTGCCTGACGGAGAAGAGCCCGGACCCGGATCCAATCACACCTGCACTTGGCGCACCGTCTACAGCATCCCGGCTTTGCGGGACTGGCTGTTCACCACCAGCAGACGCCGGCCGGACTGAAAAACCCTGCCACGAGGAGAAGTTATGAAGGAATCCATCTTTTCCGCCGGTGCCGGAAAGGGAGACATCTCCTTTCCGGAGGAAATGCTTCCCACACCGGAGGGATACAACAAAATTCATGATGTGCCCCACGCACGAGTGGTGCTGATGCAGGCAGGCAGGGACCGGTATGCTCTGGTTCATTTGGAGCTGAACAATGTCTTTGAGACCGGCACAACCCGGATCCTGCGGGCTGTGTCCGAAGAACTGGGACTGGATCCAAACCACATCTGGTTTCACTGCCTGCACGTATTGGAGACTCCCCACCCAGCCCCTCCGGGAGACCACTCACCGGAGGGAACCCGATTCAATGACCTTTTCTTCTCTGCAGTGGAAAAGGCCGCGAGGCAGGCGGCCAGAAAGGCCTTTGATTCGCTGCAACCCGCCCGGGTAGGTTCCGGCTTCGCCCGGTGCGCCACCTGCAACACCAACCGCAACATTCTCACCGACCAGGGGTGGTGGCTTGGCAGCGGAGAGGACGGCCCCTGCGACAAGGATGTGGCAGTTATACGCCTGGAGGCTCTGGACAGCAGTCCCATCGCCGTGCTGTTCATCTACAATTCTCAGTCCAGTATTATGGACGGTTCCCGAGGGCGGGACGGTTCCCGCTACATCACGGCAGATCTGGCGGGATCCAGCGCGGCTTTTGTGGAGGAGCAGCTGCCAGGCTGTATTGCCATGTACTGTACCGGAGCCGGAGGGGACGGATGTCCCTCATTTCAGGCCAAACGCACCGTGCTGGGTGCTGCCGGAAAAAGCTGGACCGTGGATCTGCACGAGACTGGTTTTCTTCTGGTGGAGCTGCTGGGGGAACGGCTGGGCAGTGTGGTGGTTCAATGTGCGGAAAAGTTGTCCTGCCAGGATATAGACTCTCTCTCTGCCGTCATCGGATCCATTGACTTCGAGGGACGGCCTCGCTTTCCGCTGGATCAGCTGCGCCCCTGCCGCTCTTTTGACTTTCGCTGTGACGGAAGCGTAAAGACCATGGAACCGGTGATTTTCCGCATTGGTAGGGACATCGCCCTGGTAGGGGTGTATGCCGAGATCTGTGCAAAAACGGAGATGGAAATCAAGCAGCGCTCCACTACCCCCTTTACCGCCGTCACCACCTTCACCCAGATGGGATATCACGGCGGTACAGGGATGGGAAAATATATGGGAGAGCGTGACATGTATGAGCGGGTTACCTTCCAGGCAATGAACTCCGGCGTGTGCGCCGGCAGTGCCGAGAGACTCTGTGACTATGTGACGACTCTGCTGAACAACCGGTAGAGAGGATGAGAGAGATGATCGACTTTTCCAGCAAGCACAACATTCTCCTCCGCAACCCGGACGGAACCTTCTCCCCCATGGATGAGCCATATTTCCGCGCAGAATCCATTGCCCCTCACACCTGGCAGATCACCAGCTCGGGTGACTATTCCTATCTTCTGTCCGGAGAAAAAGAGGCAATATCCGTGGACACCGGCTACGGGGCAGGAAACCTGCGGGCTTTCCTGCAAACTCTTACCGATGTGCCTGTGAAAAACACCTTCAACACCCACAGCCACTTTGACCACAGCGCCAACAACAGCTATTTTGAAAAAACCTTCATGGCCCCCGCTGGCTTTTCCAGGGCCACCGTCCCCTATGCCAGTTTTGACGGCATAGACTTTCCCAGGGACTACAGGAAGGTTGCCGTTTCAGAGGGGTTTGTCTATGACCTGGGCAGCCGGACTCTAGAAGTCTTCGACATCCCGGACCATACACCGGATGGCATTGCCCTATTGGACCGGAAAGAGCGTCTTCTCATTACCGGCGACGAGTTCATGCGTATAGGAAAAGTTCTCCAGGTCAGTGTCGCCGTCTTCTTCGGGTATACGGAGAAGCTGATGGCTCACCGGGGCGAGTTCGACCGGCTGCTGGCCGGTGCCGGCGTGCTTAATGCCTCCCTTCTGGACGACTACCACACCTGCGCCGAAAAAATTCTCGCCGGAGATTTGGGAGAGCCGGAACAGATGAAAGGTCCCTTCGGACCACCACCCATGCCGCCCGGCCCCCACGGAGAGACCGTCTACGACCGGATCCTGCCCCATTTTGGGGACGGCGGAGCCGGAAAAGCCCTGCCTCCGGGAGAATATTATACCCAGCATCAAGGGGCTATACATATTACCTATCGTGCCGACAACATCCGATGAAGGAAGAAAACCATGTTATCTTTTAACAGAAAAAACTATACAGTGGAAGACATAACTGTTCTCGGTGTCCCGCTCCGGATCCGGGCTTGGCGGGGAATCTGCTATGTGGGTAAACCAATGGACCCGGAATACCAGCGGCTGAACCTCTTTGCCCCGGAGGTGTACTATCATGGAGGTACTATCAACCAATACACCCTGTCCACCGCGCCGGTGTTCATGCCCAACACCGTAGGCGGTTATCTGGCCGGCCCTCTGGCAGATCCGGGGGAAGACAATCATCATCCCGGCCAGGCCAATTCCCTTTTTCGGGCTCTGCAGCATGGCTATGTAGTAGCCGCTCCCGCCATCCGGGGCCGGAACCGGGTCGGGGGCAAGGCTCCTGCCCTGATTGTAGATCAAAAGGCCGCCGTGCGCTGGCTTCACCACTTTGCGGAAGATCTGCCCGGAGACCAGGAGAAAATCATTACCAGCGGCACAAGTGCCGGAGGCGCTCTCTCAGCTCTGGCCGGTGCCACAGGCAATCATCCGGATTATGATCCGTATCTGCAGACATTGGAGGCAGCAGAGGACAGTGACGCCATTTTCGCCGCCAGCTGTTATTGCCCTATCACGGATCTGGACCATGCCGACATGGCCTATGAGTGGGAATTTTTGGGTGTAAATGACTATCACCGGAAAAAGATGCATCTGGACGAGGGCGGACGGCCCACCTTCTCGGCTGTGGACGGGGTCTTCACCCCGGAAATGAAACAAGTCTCCCGGGAAGAGGCAGCACTGTTCCCTGCCTATGTAAACAGCCTGAACCTGAGAGATCCCGCCGGCAACTGTCTCAGTCTGCAGGACGACGGAGAAGGTTCATTTCGCAACTATATCAAAAGCCTGATCCTGGCCAGTGCCCGGAGGGCTGCAGACCGGGGGACAGATCTCAGCACCGTTTCCTGGCTTGCCTGCCCGGGCGGAACAGCAGCGGATATGGACTTTCCCGCCTATGTCCGGGATATCACCCGGATGAAGGAAGCACCGGCGTTCGATGCACTGACAGCGGATAACTTTGAGAACGATCTGTTCGACGGTTGTCACTTTACCGCCTACAGTAGCTCCCACGACAAGGCAGGCCGCCCCCTGGCGGAGACGGGTCTCATTCGGATGCTCAATCCCCTGTACTATCTATCCGACCCCCATGCACATACAGCCCGCTTCTGGCGCATCCGCCATGGAGAAAGGGACCGGGATACTTCCCTGGCCG
>CAZGAM010000058.1:0-11705 GCA_964523685.1 uncultured Oscillospiraceae bacterium
TCCCTTCTTGGCTTAGTATAAAGCATTACGGGGCCTTCTGTCAAGGCTCTTTTTTCTCCAGAACATCAAAAATACCCTTCCGGCTTAGTTGCCAAAAAGGGCCTTATATTTAATATTACATTAGCTTCGTGAGCAGAGCCGTCCATGTGCTGGCGCCCACAACACCGTCTGCTACAATCTTGAGCTTGATCTACAGAGCTTTGACGTCGTGCAGGGTAGATGAGCCAAATTCGTCGTCCAAAGCGATGGTTTTACCGTCAGTGCCTTTACACCGTAGGAGTTCAAAATGCGCTGCAAAGTCTTTCCTTCAGCTCCCACACTGCCGACGCTGAGGTTGCAGCGGTCGGCCTTCCTAAAAAGCTGGTGCGGCCGGAACAGCCGGATATGTAAGAACTCCGGCGTAAGGTATGCCGCGTCGCGATAACTACTGTTGTTAGTACCGATGCAATTTGGCCCTAAATTCCCGATCTTATTTTACCGGATGCCGACATTATCTGATCAGTTACCGACGTTATCTGATGATGGGCCCAGTACGCATGACGCACTCTCAATAAGCGGATCCTGCACTTCCCCTCGAAGATATGATTACTTGTTTCTTCATCGATCCAAATAGTATTTCCAATTCCATGTCAAATACAGCGGTAAACTAACTATTCGTGTTTGCTCATAATCGCTCTCTCCAATGTTTTTCAACGAAAGCTTGTAAGCAACTTTGGGAGCGTACCTTTTACAATACTGTTGAAGGCTCTTAGCTTTCACGTTATCTGACGACTTGACCTCCATTGGAATTATAGCGTTGTCATATTCCGTCAGGATATCGACCTCTGCTGAATTACCCGAACGCCAAAAGTAAGCCTTGTACCCCTGAACCAAAAGTTCATTAAGTACATAATTCTCGGCAAGAGCGCCCTTAAAGCGCATGAACATAGCGTCTTCATCCAAAATAGTTTTGTGAGAGAGTCCTGCTTTACGTCGCAGGAGTCCCAGGTCCGAAAAATACACCTTGAAATAAGTTGCATCAGCGACGGATGACAGTGGGGACTCGATTTGCTCTACCAATTCGAGTATTGCAACAAGACCGGAATCATTCAACCATTGCAGCGCGTCTTCAAGCTCAGCAGCTCTTTTTCCCGCTCTTACATGAGAAAATACGAATTTGTTGTTTTCTTTAGAAAGCTGTATGGGAATAGAATCCCAGATCCAACGAATTTTCTCGACTTGATTCAGAGGCGCATGCTTTGAAAAGTCATCCGCATAGCCTTTCAAAATCTCGTCTTGTATTTCTTCTACTACCTCAATATCATGGGAATCATGCCATTCCAGCACAGCCTCCGGCATTCCCCCTACTGAATAGTATTCTTTGAAAAGCCGAACCATTAGAGCTGCGTAGGATTCAGGAATGGGTCGATCACCAGGCCAGTCTGCCAAAACCTCCAAAGTTGTTCCTTCGCCAGAGGCAATCACGAACTCCTTAAAGCTCAATGGAAACATCTGCAGCCGATTCACCTTGCCGACAGGAAAAGATACATTCCCGTTTTTCAAGGCAATTCCAAGCAAAGATCCCGCGCAGGCAACGTGCAGCTCCCGTTTGTTCTCGCAAAAATATTTAAGTGACGTAATAGCGCGTGGGCATTCCTGAATTTCGTCAAGAATTAATAATGTCTCGCCCGGAGTGATTGTCGTATGGTTTATTAAGGAAATTTCGCGGAGGATGCGGTCAATATCATAGTTGTAGTCGAAAACAGAACCAAGGGCAGAGTCCGCCTCAAAGTTCAAATATACTACATTTCGGAAATTCTTTTTCCCAAACTCTGTTAGAATATATGTCTTGCCACACTGGCGGACGCCTGTCAAAATTAAGGGTTTGCGGAGCTTGCTGTCCTTCCACTTGAGCAGCTTCCCAGTGATTTCTCGTTCCATCCCAATTCACCCCTCGGAGATAGTATAACATCAATTTTGCGTTTTTCATAGGAATTTTAGCAAATTCTCTGCATTTTTCCTATGAAAAACGCAATTTCCTCGGATTAGGGTAGTACCATTTTTAGAATATCGCGAATGAACGTAAAACGGTAAATAACACGTACCTACAAAGTCATTGGCGAATGTGCGATAATTGGAGACCGGCAGGTTGAGTAGCGAGAATTCTTGAGAATTCTCACGAATTTGTGAGAATAAACGCTACTTACTGTAACAGCAGGAGGATGAGCCGGTGAATGCTACTCAGATGAAGCACAAAGCTGCCATGGAGCAATGGAAGCAGCAGATCTCGGACTGCCGTGCCAGCGGACTTACGGTCAAAGCATGGTGCGCGCACTACAGATGTAAGCATCATATAGATACCGTTCCCGCGGGAGGAACAGTCATGTCCATTGACAAGAGGGCAAGGGACATGTAAAGTGAAGGAAATGGCAGGTGGAGGCGGATGTTTGATGTAAAGCAGGGCGAAGGGAAGATAGTGACAGAGGCAAATCGGGTGATGCTGGAATAAAGAGAGTAAACATGCGGATGGGAATACCGGCGCTAAGGGCATGGATCCAAATGCACTATGGGCTGAACCCGGTAGAACTGGGGACACTGTGGCTGTTTTGCGGGAGAAGGTGTAGGATGCTGATGGGGTTGCTCTACAGGCCTACGGGATTTATATTGACTACGAAGGTAGCGATAGATGGAGTGTAATCCGTGGCACGAAGCCCCAAAAAATGATGGAAGTAAGTATGGAAGACCGTCACTTCCTACTTTTCTTGCTCCTCTTCTTTCTCTTCTTTCTCTTCTTAACACCTTTTGTTTTGGGAATTTCAGATTCGTTCTCCTGCATTTCGTTCTCCTGCATAATGAGTCTTGCCGCCATATTGGCATACAGGTCATCTCTGTCCATTTCTCCATTCTTCCATTTTATCAGCATCTCTTCAAAAGGGATGGAAGCGTCATACTTCGATATATCCTTTTCGAAGGCCAGCCTGGGGTCCGGTTTCATCGCTCTTTTCCCGGCACTGTTCGCACGATCTTCTGAGAGTATGCTGGTGTCGAACCCCAACTCATTATAGGCTTCTACCTCGTTTTTGCCGCTTTGAATCTTTTCCCGCATCGCCTCATAAAAGGCGCCTGTGTAATGGATGCTTCCGTCCTTGCTTATGCTCTTAACGTATTGCTTTCTGGCATCCCCGGTTATCCCGCGCAGGATCGATTTCTTATCTATACTTTTTATGTAGATCCCCCTCCTCAGGCACTCAGCACCTTGTATTGTGAAAGCGGGAACCCAAAGATTCCCAACAGAGAAGCGGCAGCAGGGGCTACGGAGAGAAGTAATCTGTCAGGTCCCGAATCGCTTATGGCGATCCAGGTTCCGGATCTCCGGCAGTTTTTCTCCATGCCCCCTCAGCACGATTTTCGCTTGGCTGCGCTCTCACCCGCCCGTTTGTGGCATCTGTCACACGCTGCAGCAGTTGTGGTCCGTCAGCAGCCGGCAGCTGCACGCGCAGCAGGGCCTTTTCCGGATCCGCGTTATAATCGCTGTCCAGCAGCTGCGCCCCGCTGTCCCGGATCAGTCTGTACACCCGGTCCAGGCTGTCCCAGGGGCACCAGAGGGAAAGCTGCTCCATCTCCGGGTCCGGCTCCGTGCCCGCGTCGGCCAGGGCCAGGGAAGCCGCTTTTGTATACGCTCGCACCAGCCCTCCGCTTCCCAACAGAGTGCCGCCAAAGTATCGTGTCACCACACAGAGCACGCCTTCCAGACAGGCGCCCCGGAGCACAGCTGCGATAGGACCGCCCGCTGTGCCGCCCGGCTCTCCGTCATCTGACCAGCGGCACGTCCCGTCCGGCAAAATCCATGCCCAGCAGTGGTGACGGGCGTCCCCATACCGTTTTCGCACCTGGGCCAGATACTCCTTCGCCTGCTGTTCACTGTCTATGGAAACGATCTCCCCCAGAAAGCGGGATCGTTTTTCCTCATATTCTCCCTTCCCCGGGCCCCGCAGGCGCCTGCGTTCAGACATGGCAGCGCCTCTCGTAGATCTGGTAATTCTCCCGCAGCTGCTGGCGGACTACCGCCAGAATTTCCACGCCCTGCTCCGTATACTGCAGATCCAGCACCCTGGCGCTGCGGCACAGAGAATCCACCACCCCTGCCTCTCTGTAGGGAATCACCATCTCCATGCGCACCAGCTCTCCGGTCAGGTATCTGCCTATCGCATAGCGCAGCGCCGTCGTGCCCTCGCCGGTGCGGGCGCTGACGCACACATCCCTCTCTCCCCCGGGCAGCCGGCCAAAATACGCGTCGCATTTGTTGAAAACCCGCAGGCACGGGGTCCGGCCCGCACCTAGGCGCTCTATCAGATCCTCCACGACCTTTGCCTGGCTGGCCCAGTCCGGATTGGAAATATCAATTACGTGTAGCAGCAGATCCGCGTAGGTGAGTTCTTCCAGGGTGGCCTGAAAGGCATCGATCAGCTCGGTGGGCAGTTTTCGGATAAATCCCACGGTATCGGAGAGGAGAACTTGACCGCCCTCCCCCAGGTCCAGGCGCCGTGTGGTGGTATCCAGGGTGTCGAAAAGCCGGTCCCCGGCCTGGATGCTCTCGCCCGTCAGAACATTGAGCAGCGTGGACTTGCCCGCATTGGTATATCCCACCAGCGCTGCCACCGGCAGGCTGTTCCTCTCCCGCTGCCTGCGCTGGGTCCCCCGCACACGGCGCACCTGTTCCAGCTCCTCCTGCAGTTTCTGAATGCGCCGGCGGATGTGGCGCCGGTCCGTCTCCAGCTGTGTCTCGCCCGGACCTCTGGTTCCGATGGGAGCGGAAGTGCCCGCCTGGCGTTTCAGGTGGGTCCACATACCCGTGAGCCGGGGCAGAAGATATTGGTACTGGGCAAGTTCCACCTGGAGTTTGCCCTCTCTGGTTCTGGCCCGCTGGGCAAAAATATCCAGGATCAGCCCGGATCTGTCCAGGACCTGTACGCCCAGTTCCTCCTCCAGTACCCGGCTCTGGGAGGGCGTCAGATCATTGTCCAGAATCACCAGGTCACACTGCTGCCTCTCCACCAGATCCTTCAGTTCCTGCACCTTTCCCAGGCCCAAAAAGCTGTGGGGATCCGGCCTCTCCCGGCTCTGGAGCACTGTGCCCACCGGCTCGGCGCCGGCCGTCTCCGCCAGGCGCCGCAGCTCCTCCATGCTCTGCTCATCGCTGCGCTCTTCTTTTTCCATGCTGGCTGCCGCCAGACCGGCCAGAACAGCCCGCTCTTTTCTCAATTCCTGGATGGCTCTGCCCTCCCTGTTTCCCGGTTCTCCTGAATCACCACATTGTCCGGTCCCAGTATCTGCTTCAGTTCCTCCACCAGGGCCGGATGAATCACGCACCGGGCGCCCACTCTCTTTTTGCTGTCCTCCAAATACACAACCAGCGGTTCCGACCCGGGGAACATGGTAAGAACCAGTTCGATGCGGTGAAACGCCGGGTCGGACTGACTGGGCACTTTGGCCCACAACGTGCGGCCCGTCCGGGGCTTTTGATCCCTCTTTACCGGGGACATGCCCATCCGGACCGTCTCTTCTCCCGGGTAAGCGCGCATCTCGGCCAAAGCCTTTTCTCCCATGGTATCCAGATCATAGGCCTTATCCAACATCAGCTGCGGCTCCTTGTCTTCCCGCAGAGAGATGCGTCCTGCGCAGCACACCGCCGCATTATCCCGGAGACAGTCGCCGTATTGCTCCATGACCCGCTGGAAGGCTATCAGTTCCATGCTGCCGGAGGCATCTTCCAGCGTCACATAGCACATGATCGACTTGTTCTTGGTGGTCCGGGTACGCCTGGCAGCCACCAGACCCGCCAGAATGATCCGCTGTCCGTCCCGGAACTGGCTGTTTCCTTCCTCGCCTCCCTCCATCACCGAGGCGACAGGGACGGCGCCCAGTCCCTTCAGGATCTGCCGGTAACTGTCCATGGGGTGCCCGGATATGTACAGCCCGGTGGTCTCCTTTTCCATATCCATCTTCTCCCGGGGGGTAAACTCCTCCACATCCGGAAGTACCAGAGCGGTGCGGGGCGCCTCCCCTGCCAGGGAAAACAGATCCATCTGTCCTTCCACGTTCCGGCGGCCGGCGCTGTTCACCCCCTCCAGGACCCTGTCCAGCACCTGTAAAAGAGCTTTGCGGCGGTACCCCATGGAATCAAAAGCGCCGGCCCGGATCAGGCTCTCTACCGCTCTGCGGTTCAGTTCCTTCCCATACAGGCGCTTGCAGAACGTCTCAAAGTCGGTAAAGGGTCCGTTTTCCTGCCGTTCCTGCATCAGCTGACAGACGAACGACCGGCCTACGCTTTTCACCCCCGCCAGACCGAAGCGTATATTCCGCCCTACCACCGTAAAATCCGCGTCGGACTCGTTCACATCCGGCGGGAGGACCTCTATGCCCATGTCCCGGCACTCTGCAATATACTCCGACACTTTGCCGGGCTGTCCCAGCACGCTGGTCAGCAGAGCCGCCATATACTCTCTGGGCCAGTGGCACTTCATCCAGGCTGTGCGGTAGGCCACAATGGCATAGCTCACCGCATGGGCCTTGTTGAAGGCATAGGAGGCGAAGTCCAGAATCTCGTCGTAAATACTGTTGGCCGTCGCCTCGCTGACTCCGTTTGCCAGGCACCCGGGAATATTCCGTTCCGGATCCCCGTAAACAAAGGCCTTCCGTTCTGCGTCAATCACCTCGTGCTTTTTCTTGCTCATGGCCCGGCGGATCAGATCCGCCTGCCCCAGGGAAAACCCCGCCAGGCGCTGGAAAATACTGATCACCTGCTCCTGATAGACAATGCACCCGTAGGTTACGTCCAGAATGGGCCGGAGAAGCTCATGCTTATAGCTTACCCGTTCCGGGTGGGCGGCACACTCCAGGAACCGGGGAATGGAGTCCATGGGTCCCGGCCGGTACAGAGCAATCACCGCCGTGATGTCCTCGATGGAGCGGGGCTGCAGGCCCACGCACACGCCGGTCATGCCGGGAGATTCCAGCTGAAAGACCCCGCAGGTCCGCCCTTCCGAGAGCATGCGGAAGACAGCTTCGTCCTCTTCCGGGATGGTTTCTACGGCAAAAGAAGGCTCCGAGCGGCGCACCAGCACCGCCGCATCCTCCAGTACCGTCAGGTTCCGCAGGCCCAGAAAGTCCATTTTCAGCAGGCCCATCTGCTCCAGGGTAACCATGTCAAACTGGCAGACGACGGACTCATCGTTTTTGGCCAGAGGAACATAATCTGTGAGCGGCCTGGCGGTAATGACCACACCGGCCGCATGGGTAGAGGCGTGCCTGGGCATCCCCTCCAGCGCTCTGGCGGTATCCAGCAGACTGTGGATCCGCTCATCGGAGCCATACATGTCCCGCAGGTTCTTGGAGACTTTCAGCGCCTCGTCCAGGGTCATTCCCATGGCGGCGGGCACGCTTTTCGCCACCACATCCGTCTCCGCATAGCTGATGCCCATGACTCGGCCCACATCCCGGATCGCCGCCTTGGCCGCCATGGTGCCGAACGTGACGATCTGGGCTACATGGTCAGAGCCGTATTTTTCCGTCACATAGTCGATGACCTCGCCCCGGCGCCGGACACAGAAATCCATATCAATATCCGGCATGGTCACCCGCTCCGGATTGAGGAACCGCTCAAAAAACAGCTTATATTTGATGGGGTCCACATCGGTAATATGCAGGGTATAGCTCACAAGACTGCCCGCCGCGGAGCCCCGGCCCGGCCCTACCGGGATCCCGGATCTCTTGGCAAACGAAACAAAATCCCACACAATGAGAAAATAATCCACAAAACCCATGCTGCGGATCACTTCCAGTTCCCGTTCCAGCTGCTCCTCCAGCCCTTCTCCCCCCTGGGGATAACGCTCTGCCAGGCCCCGGCGGCACAGCTGCCGCAGATAGGTGAACCCGTCCGGCTGCTCCGGCGGCAGCTGAAACCGGGGCAGGTGGTACCTGCCAAATTCAAAATCATAGCTGCACATCTCGGCAATCTTCACCGTATTGTCACAGGCCTCCGGAAAATCGGGGAAAAGGGAGCGCATCTCCTCCTCGCTTTTCAGGTACATCTGGTCCCCGTGGAACCGCAGCCGATCCGGGTCATTCAGCGTCTTATTGGTCTGGATGCACATAAGCACATCCTGGCTGCGGGCATCTTCCCGCCGCAGATAATGGGTATCGTTTGTCACCACCAGCGGGATGCCCGTCTGGGCGTGGATCTGAAGCAGTCCCTGTGCTGCCCTGCGCTCTTCCGGTATGCCGTGGTCCTGCAGTTCCAGGTAGAAGCCGTCCGGGCCAAACAGGCTCTGCAGTTCCAAAGCCTTGTCCAGGGCTTTGTGGAACTGTCCCCGGAGGATCTTCTGGGGAATATCCCCTGCCAGACACGCGGACAGGCAGATCAGCCCCTGGGCGTGACTGTGGAGGAGGTCCCAGTCGATGCGGGGCTTATTGTAAAAACCGCTGAGAAACCCCTCACTCACCAGTTTGCACAGGTTGTGGTAACCCGTCTCGTTCCGGCAGAGAAGAATCAGATGGGAGTAATTGTTATCCGTGCCGTACTCTCTGTCCTGCCGCCTGCGTGGCGCTACATAGACCTCGCACCCAATGATGGGCTTTATCCCCGCTTTTTGGCAGGCCTTATAGAAGTCCACGACGCCGTACATCACCCCGTGGTCGGTAATGGCCAGGGCCTGCTGACCCAGGCTCCCGGCCCGTTCGGCCATATCCCGGATCCGGCAGGCCCCGTCCAGAAGGCTGTATTCGCTATGCACATGCAGATGAACGAAACTCATCTATCTCTCTCCTTGCTCCAGGTTCCGGCTGTACTCCATCAGCTTGCGGATCCGGTGATTCATGCAGCTTTTTGATACCGGCGGATTGGCGAGCTGCGCCAGATCCGCCAGGGAACAGGATGGGTTGGCGATGCGCAGCAGGGCCGTCTCCTGCAGGGCGGCGGGGAGCTGATCCAGGCCGAGCGACGCTTCAATCAGCCGGATCGCCTCCAGCTGCTGGGCGGAGGCGTCCGATACCTTGCCCGCGTTGGCCATGTCGCAGTTGGTCAGGCGGTTCATGGCGTTAGCCATATGCTTTTCCGCTTTGGCCTGCATGATCCCCATGGCGGATATGCTGGCTCCCATCGTTACCAGCAGATCTTCAATATCGCTGCTCCTTTTAAAATAGGTGATCCAGGTCCGGCCCCTGGCGGCATCCCGAGGTTCAAAGCCCATCTCCTGCAGCAGCGCCCGGCTCTCCCGGCAGACACTCTCGTGCGAGGTGGCCAGCTCCAGGTGGTAGCCTTTACGGGGGTCGGTCACACTGCCGCCCGCCAGGAAAGCGCCCCGGAGGAACGCGGTTTTATCACACTCCGACTCCACCACTGCCAGGTTGATATGCAGGGAGACCACTCTGTCCGGATCATATCCAAAAGAGGAAAAGATTGTCTGGAGCTTCCGGGCATCGTGGATTAAAAGAGACGTTCTGCCGCCGTTTCCCGGGCTGAGAGCGTCAAAATCCAGGTCAAACGCCCGGCGGAACAGTTTCGGCAGCCGGGCCGCAAAGCTCTCGCCCCCGGTGATGATCCGCAGGCCGGACCGGGAAAAAAGGTTGCTGTACAGCAGCACGCCATAGGCCTCTGCCTGCGCGCAGCACCGGCGGCTGATCGGCGTGCGGCACAGCTCGTTTTTTACATCGGCGGAAAAGCTCATTTCACTCCAGCTCCCTGTGCACCACCGTCACCGAAGCCATATTCTGAAGGGCCTCCGCCAGGCGGACCGCCATCACCACGCTCCGGTGCCGGCCGCCGGTGCAGCCCACCGCGATGGTCAGCTCCCTCCGGTCCGATTCATAAAGGGGCAGCAGCATGGTCAGAAGATCGACCAGTTTATCCAAAAGGGCCTGGGCGTGGCCATTGCGGAACACATATTCCGCCACCGCCGGCTCCAGTCCTGTGCGCTCCGTCAGTTCCGGCTCATAGTAGGGATTAGGCAGGCACCGCACGTCAAATACCAGATCTGCCTCCGGGGGCAGTCCCCGTTTATAGCCAAAACTCTCAACCGTCACGGAAAAGGGCTTCTCCGCCTGGCCCAGAAAGAGGCAGATTTTCGCTTTCAGGCCGTTGAGGGACAGGCTGTCTGTGCTGATAATAAAGTCCGCTCTGGCGCGAAGAGGAGCCAGAAACTGCCGTTCTCTCTCCACTGCCTGCGCCAGATTCATCCCCGGCTCCCCCAGGGGATGGGGCCGCCTGGATTCCTTGTACCGGTGCTGGAGCGTCCTCATCTCCGCCTCCAGATACAGCAGTCTCACCTGGCAGTCCATACTGTCCAGCTCGTCCATGGCTTTTTCCAGCTCATCGCTCTGGGCCACACTCCGGGCATCCAGCACCAGGGCAACCCGCTCATACCGGCCCCGGGTAGCCAGACACAGCGCCGCGAACCGGCTCAAAAGGGCCGCGGGCAGGTTATCCACACAGTAATAGCCCAAATCTTCACATACTTCCGCCGCTCTGTTTTTTCCCGCTCCGGAAAGACCTGTAATGATGAGAAATTCCATACTTACCTCTCCAGTACCAGCACCTCTGGCTCCAGTGCCACACCCGTCCGCTTCAGCACCGTGTTTTGAATGTATTCCATCAGGCTCAGAATATCCTGACTGGTTGCGTTGCCCGTATTGACGATGAATCCGGCATGCTTTTCTGACACCTTGGCGCCTCCCACCATGGCCCCCTTCAGGCCTGCCTGTTCTATCAGGGCAGAGGCGAATCCTCTCTCCGGGCGTTTGAAAATGCTCCCGGCTGAAGGGAGATCCAGCGGCTGACTGGCTCGGCGCCTGGCTGCCAGCTGGCGCATGGTCTCCTGGATCGTCTCCCGATCGCCGGGAGTGAGGGCAAATCCCGCCTGGAGAATGACTGTCTCCCTGGTTGAGAACATGCTTTTCCGGTAGCTGAACGCAAGCTCCGCTCCTTCTGCCCGGCACACATGCAGATTTTCATCCAAATACCGGACCCAGGCTGCCACCTGTTTCAGTTCTCCCCCGTAGGCACCGGCATTCATTACCACCGCCCCGCCTACACTGCCGGGGATCCCATGGGCAAATTCCAGACCGGTGAGACCGGCCTCCGCCGCCGCCAGGGCCGCCGACGCCAGAGTCGCTCCGCATTCCGCCCGGACCGTGGTCCCTTCCACGCTGACTGCGCCTATTCCGGGGCATGTCACAATGACGAACCTGTCCAGCCCCCGGTCAGGGGGAAGAATATTGGTGCCATTGCCGAGAACCAGCGGTTTTACTCCCATGCGGCGGAGGACCCGGCAGAGACTCTCGGTCTCCGCGGCAGAGCCTGGCAGGGCCATGACGGCTGCCGGGCCGCCCACGCGGAAGGAACAGTGCTCCAGCATGGGTTCTTCCCTTCTTATATCCAGCTTCGGCAGTGCCTGATGCACTTCCTTGAAGATTGATGCAAATTTCATAAGTTCTTTCGGCTCGGAACCCCGGCTCCCTTAAGGGGGAGGGAGGAGAGCCGCCTTTCTCAGCCCTCGATAAAGCGTCGGATAGTCGCCGATGACACTTCCCCCATATCTCTCTTGCAAGGGGCGCAGTCAATCGTCCCATGATGTAATGCCAAATGCCACTTTAGGCATTGCCTATTGGGGGCAACGGTCGCAGAGGAACGCCGTCAGGCGCAAGTCGTTCCTACGACTGGGCAGTTACAA
>CAZGAM010000059.1:0-11556 GCA_964523685.1 uncultured Oscillospiraceae bacterium
CATTGATGCCGGTCCATTCCCTCCTTGAATGCAGGTACACGGCGCAGGAGCATCAGGGCAACCATAACCGTATGCTCGGAAATGGTAACGCCGTAGACGTTGGAGTTGGTCAAAAGGCAATCCGGATTGTGGAACAGAGTCGGGTCATTGCAGTAGACATCTACCCCGGCAGCACAGCAGCAGTACCACTTTACCTGCTCACACTGTCGAAGAAGGCGGGGAGATCCGGCATAGAGAATTTCCGCTTCTTTTCCGCATTCTGCCGCCTGATCTTCCTGGGAAGAGTCAAAAAAATGGACGCTGTAGCCACCGGAATGAGCCAGGTCGGATATCTTTTGTTTGTGGGCATCGGTTAGAAAATCCAGACAGACACAAATATCTTTTGCCATAAAATTTTCCTCTCTTTTGAACTTTTGATTTTCATTTTAACAAGTCTTGCTAAAAAAGTCAAGAGCCGAAGGCGAAAGAAATCAGATTAGATCTGCGCAGAATACCGGGTTCACAGCACAATGCCGTCCAGGGGGAATTCTCAAGATTGCAGTATCCATTCATTGTGTCGTTTCACCGCCTTTCTCGCGGGCACCGGACGGCGAAAAAGACTAGGATCCGGACAGGGAATTTCTGGTACATAAACATTCGGAACGTCCGGATGCTGCGAATGGACATGCTGCGGGAGGACTTTTCTCGCTCTCATATACAAGTTTAACTACAGTTTAACTACAGTTTAACTACAAGCTGAATCAGCGTGAGAATGAAAAAAATCATGGTATTGTGTATATTTTTCAAATTATTCATTCAAAAATGAATAATTATTCATTTTCAGAAGATGCATTTGGCGGCCTGATGGCGAACGGCTGGATCCCCGCTGCTTCAGCAAAGGGCAGCGTTTGCTGGGAGAGACCCGGGTTTGGTCTGTTTTGTCGGGAGGGATATCGGAGAGAGCCGGTGCCATCCAGGCGGGAGAAGACAATCCTTCTCTTCTTTCCGGTAAACAGTTACCAATAAGAAAGAATTTGGAGATAAAATTTTGTGTGTTATTGACAGTGCTTTGGGTAGAGTGCTATAATCAATTTTGCCTTATGCAGGCATTATTGTTTATTGTGTAAAAGGAGGATTCTAGAAACCATGAAGAAACTCATGTCGCTTCTCCTTGCGCTGACAATGGTTCTCTCTTTGGGGGCTATAGCCTTTGCTGAGGGGGAGGAAGCTTCAGAGAAAGTTGGCGAGACGGTTCTTCGCTGCGCCTTCAACCAGACGATTGACAACCCTGAAGCCAAGACCATCATGAAGATCAGTGATGACCTCTATGATGCTACGGAAGGCCGTTATTCCATCGAAGTATATCCCAGTGAGCAATTGGGCGACCAGGCTTCCACACTGGAGCAGGTCAATATGGGTGTGCTTGAAATGAGCATGATTGCAAACTCTGTCATCGAGCCTTATGCGCCTGATTTTGCCATCTTGGGCACTCCGTATGTATATGACAGCGTAGAGCACCAGGAGCGCCTGTTCACTTCCGGAAAGCTGGATGAACTGTATGCGACAACAGAAGCGAGCAACTTCATTGTTTTGTCTGCTTATTCTCTTGGGCCCCGCAACCTGTACACCCGTGACGGCCCGGTTACCAATCCGGACGAATTGAGCGGTCTGCAGATCCGCGTCATGGGTTCCGACACCTGCGTGGCGATGATGAACGCCATGGGCGGCGCCGGTGTTACCATGGGACAGGGCGATGTGTACTCTGCTATTCAGACCGGTACACTGGACGGCGCAGAGAACAATATCATTACCTATGTAGACCTGCTTCAGTATGAAGTGGCTCCTTACTACAACTATACCGGCCACCTGATGATCCCCGATGAGCTGGTGATCAACACCGACACCTTTGCCAGCATGTCTGCGGAGGATCAGGAAGCGCTGAAGAAGGTATGCCTGGATTCCATCCCCTATATGTTTGATCTGTGCGAAGAGCTCCGCGACGAGTATACAAAGCAGGCGGAGGAGAAGGGTGTCACTTTCTCGGATGCGGATGTTGCGGCTTTCCAGGAGCGCTGCCAGGATCTGATTGACGAGATTGCCAATAAGAGCGACCTGAGCAAGTCCGTCTATGAGGCGATTGTTTCAGAGCGGTAATTCCCTGTTTGAGCTTCTATGGCCCACAGCCTGCTGTGGGCCATTTCCAAACTTTTAGGAAAGGAAGGCCAGTCAGTGAAAGCCTTAAATGCGATAAAAGCTGTGCTGGATAAGATACTGGGTATTCTGGGTACGATCTCCCTTACTGTGATGACGATTCTGGTTGTTTATCAGGTAGTTGTCCGCTACTTTTTTAGAAGTCCTAGTTCTGTTGCCGGCCCGGTATCACAATATCTGTTTGTATGGATGATTATGTTCGGCAGCGCCTATGTGTATGGGAGCCATGAGCACCTGACCATTGACCTGCTGAAAGACAAATTCTCCCCCAAAATGTATATGATTGCAGAGATATTGGCAAATATTTGCCTGTTTGCCTTCATCCTTCTGGTGTGTGTATACGGAGGCTGGAAATACACGGCGACACAGGTCGCGCAGGTGGATCCAACGCTGCACATTTCCAAGGCAGTTTTGTACATCTCTGTTCCATTTACAGGCATCATCACCTTGTATTACGCCATATACAACATCGTGCAGGCTGTGCAGAACTATAAACAGGGAAGCCACCCGCATGGTGATGAGCTGTCCGGTACCATGTGAGGGGAGGGAAAAATAAATGACAACGACTGCTATAGCCGGCATTGTAATGATTGCATTGATCTTCATTACTCTGGCCATCGGCTTCCCCATTGGCCTGAGTATCGGGATCGGATCTGCTTCTGCCCTGGCTATTATTATGCCTGGTGCCAACTCGCTTCTGGTTTCTGCCCAGAAGATGTTCCAGAGTGTAAATTCCTTTGCTCTGCTGGCCATACCGTTCTTTGTGCTGGCCGGAAACCTGATGAACTCAGGAGGCATCGCCAAACGACTGGTTGGCTGTGCACAGCTTCTGGCCCACCGCCTGCCAGGCTCCCTGGCGCAGACCAACATCGTAGCCAACATGCTCTTCGGGGCCATGTCCGGTTCCGGTGTGGCTGCGACGGTAGCCATGGGCGGCATTCTGGGGCCGATGGAAAAAGAGGCAGGCTATTCGGATGAGTATATTGCCGTGTGCAACATCGCATCCGGACCGACCGGGATGATGATTCCTCCCAGCAACATCATGATTGTCTACTCCACGGTTGCCGGATCTGTCTCGGTAGCGGCTTTGTTCATGGCAGGCTATGTGCCCGGCATTCTCTGGGGACTGAGCTGCATGATCATTGCCGGAATAATGGCAAAAAAACGCGGCTATGTAAGCAAGATCCGCTATGATTTCAAGACGGTTATGAAGACACTCTGGGCCGGTATTCCCAGTCTGATGATGATCGTTGTAGTCATTGGCGGTATTCTTCTGGGTGTGTTCACCGCTACCGAAGGATCCGCTGTGGCGGTGGTCTATGCGCTGATTCTGGGCTTCATCTATAAGAACATTAAACTGAAGGAATTGCCGAAGGTCATCTTTGAGAGCGTAAAGACGACAGCGGTGATTGAGTATCTGGTTTGCGTGTCCGGCATCATGGGCTTTGTCATGAGCTATACGCACATCCCGGCGCTGGTAGCGGATGCAATCTTGGGCATCACCACGAACAAATATATCATTTTGCTCATTATGAATATTATTCTGTTGATCGTGGGCTGCTTCATGGATCCGACTCCTGCTGTCCTGATCTTCACTCCCATTTTCCTGCCTATCGTCCAGACCTGGGGCATGAGTGCCGTGCACTTCGGTCTGATGATGATTATGAATCTGTGCGTGGGGACTCTGACACCGCCGGTTGGCGCCATACTATTTGCAGGCTGCCGGGTGAACAATGTGAAGATTGAGCAGATCATCAAGATGCTGCTGCCGTTCTTCGCAGTCATCCTTGTCTGCCTGCTGCTCATCACCTACATCCCCTGGCTGAGCATGTGCATTCCTACCGCGCTCAAGCTTGTCTGAGGACAGGCAGCGTCCGGCGTGTCCGCCGCCGTGATCCGGACCGGAGCGGCCCGGGCTGCCGGAATAGGGAAAAAACCAACAGGCCCAATCTTGGATTGAGCCTGTTGGCAAATTAATTATGACTCCGGAGGGAGAAGGTGCTTGATGGCAAGCATGGGGGAGGGACGGAATATGTGCAGCAGCTTTTTCAGCTCCTCATCCTTCACCTTTCCGTGGTTTTCTTTTGTAATGCAGCAATCCATTAAAAACAGATAGAGACATACCTCCAGGGAACTAGCCAGAAAAGCCGGTGTATAATCTGTATTCAGCAGGAAAAGGCTGAGAGAACTGTGTTTTAGATGGGTGAAGCGGGAATTGACCCATTTATTGCCGTAGACGATGCGCAAAAGAGGCGGCAGTCCGGGCAGTGTGCAGGCAATGATGTTCTTCAGGTTGTCTGTGAGAGCACTCTCCGGCGCCTCCGGTTCGTACTGACACTCGTACTCGTGAAAGGAGAGAATTCCCTGCCGGTTTCTCTTGAGCTTTTTTGGCACAAAAATCGCCTGGCTGCGTCGGTTCATTTCCCGGGCGTACCAGTCTGCCATCTTCAGCTGGTCAAAGTGGAATTCCAGATCGAAACCGCCCCAGCTGTGGGAGACGGTATAGATACTCTGCGGATCATCCGGAGAATAGGAGACAGGATTTTCCACGGCCCTGCGAAGTACCAGGTCCCAGCTTCGGCGAAAATCCGGATAGTAGTCTCTCTCTCGAATATCCGGATCACGAACCAATTCATCGAAAGCCTGGTAGACAGATTTGTCTTCACTCATAGACTTGTTCCTCCCGGCGATTGATTTTCTGGCTATGCGTTTTGTAGACAGGCAAGCATCTGTTGGCGTTTTTTGTTTTTGGGGCTTCGTTCCATCCCACCAGGCGCAGGTAGGTTGAAAAAATTATAAATCCAATAGTTCCAAAAAGCAATAGGCGGAAACTGGAAAGGAGAGTAGTACAATGGATGTTCTGAAAAGAATGGAAGCATCGGGGATTGTGCCCGTTGTTGTGTTGGAAAAGGCGGAGGACGCGGTTCCCACAGCCAAAGCTCTTGCGGCAGGCGGCATTGATGTGATGGAAATTACCTTTCGCACTTCGGCCGCACCGGATTCCATTCAGGCGGTGGCGGAGCAGTGCCCGGATGTGCTGGTAGGGGCCGGAACAGTTGTCACGCTGGCGCAGTGCAAATTGGCTGTGAAATGCGGTGCCAGGTTTATTGTGGCTCCCGGCTATGATGAGGAAGTTGTCTCCTGGTGCGTGGACAATGGGATCCCTGTCACACCGGGATGTGTGACGCCCACCGAGATTATGATGGCGTTGAAGCATGATCTGAAAGTGCTGAAGTTTTTCCCTGCGAATGTGTACGGCGGCCTGAGTGCCATTAAGTCTCTGGCAGGACCCTTTGGCGGCGTGAAGTTCATTCCCACAGGGGGAGTCAATCAGCAGAACATCGGCGAGTTCGCAGCGAGTCCCCTGATTCATGCGGTAGGGGGCAGCTGGGTGTGCACCAAGGGCGATATTTCCGCGCACCGCTTTGACAAGATTACCGCCTTGAGCAAAGAAGCCAGAAAGGGATATCTGGGCTTTGAATTGGTTCATGTGGGAATCAACTGCCAGGATGCAGAGCAGTCTCTGGCGGTTTCTGAGCAGTTTGAGAAAGCATTTGGATTCTCTGTGGAGCGGGGAGAATCTTCCAACTTCGCTTCCTCGGGTGTGGAAGTGCTCAACAGGATGTATCTTGGCAAAAATGGCCATGTGGCGATACGCACCAATAAGATTGAAACGGCGATCGCGGAGTTGGAGCGGCAGGGTTTTGCCCTGGATATGGCCAGTGCCAAAATGCAAGGTGACCGTATTCATGCTGTGTACTTGAAAGAAGAAATCGGCGGCTTTGCTGTGCACCTGCTTCAGAAGTAAAAGGCAAAAACAGACTTTCTGCGGTGGCTGGTTCTGAGAAACGGAAGAAGGCGGCAGCCCGCTCTGAGGATTGGAGCAGAAGAATCTTCCGCGCAGACCGGGCTCTTCGGAGCGAAGAGTCAAAAAGCCGAGGCGGGAGAGGAAAAGGACTTCTTCCAGACGCAGAGAGGAGATTCCTGGTAGTTTAGGAGGCATCAGATTATGGATATCCGTTATTCCACAGGCCCTGAAGACGTAAAACGCTATACAACGGAGGAGCTGCGGAAGGAGTTCCTTATTACAGACCTCTATGTCCCGGATACAGTACAGGCGACGTATTCCCATGTGGACCGCATGGTTATTATGGGGATTATGCCGGTACGGGAAGAAGTGCCGGTGGGCAAGGGAACAGATATTTGGGCAAACTTTGGCACCGAATACTTCCTGGAGCGCCGGGAGGCGGGCGTGTTTAATCTGGGCGGCGCCGGCTATATTGTGGCGGACGGCACCCGGTATGATCTGGGTTATGAGGACTGTCTGTATATCACGAAAGGCACCAAGAAGGTGACGTTTGGGAGTGTGAGCGGCGAAAATCCTGCCCGGTTTTATCTGGCGTCCACACCGGCACATGCCAGGTATCAAACCACCCTGCTCACCATGGAACAGGCAAATCACCGCCCCTGCGGCGAGGAGGAGAACGCCAACAAGAGGGTCATTAATCAGTTTATTCATCCGGATGTGCTCCCAACCTGCGAGCTGTCTATGGGCCTGACGCAGCTGGCACCGGGGAGTGTGTGGAATTCCATGCCCTGTCACACCCATGAGCGGCGTATGGAGGTCTACACCTATTTTGAAGTTCCGGAAAATCAGGTGGTAATGCATTTCATGGGTCAGCCGCAGCAGACCCGCCATCTGGTTATGCACAATTTTGACGCGGTTATTTCTCCCTCCTGGTCCATTCACTGCGGCTGCGGCACCTCGAACTATACCTTTATCTGGGCTATGGCAGGAGAGAACCAGGCTTTTGATGATATGGATGATATTGCACCTGCAGACATGCGTTGAAAGGGGATAATACAATGGATATGATGAAACAGTTTTCCCTGGAGGGGAAAGTAGCCCTGGTGACAGGCGCTGCCTATGGAATCGGCTTTGCCATTGCGGAGGCAATGGCAGGCGCCGGTGCGAAGATTATTTATAACTGCCGGGGAGAGCAGCATATGGAGGAGGCCAAAAAGGCCTATGCTGAGAAGAAAATTGACGCCCACGGCTATTTTTGCGATGTGACCGATGAAAAACAGGTGATAGAGCTGGTCGACAAAATCGACAAAGATTTTGGCGGCGTGGATATTCTGGTGAATAATGCGGGAATTATCAAGCGCATCCCCATGACAGAGATGAGCGCAGAGGAGTTCCGCCAGGTGATTGATATTGACCTGACGGGTCCCTTTATCTGTGCGAAGGCGGTCATTCCTGGCATGATCAAGAAAGGGCATGGGAAGATCATCAACATCTGTTCGATGATGAGTGAACTGGGCAGGGAGACGGTATCTGCCTATGCAGCAGCCAAGGGCGGCCTGAAAATGCTCACCAGGAACATCTGTTCTGAGTACGGCGGAGCGAATATCCAGTGCAACGGCATCGGCCCCGGTTATATCGCTACCCCGCAGACGGCGCCCCTTCGGGAGCGGCAGCCGGACGGAAGCCGCCATCCGTTTGATCAGTTTATTGTGTCCAAGACACCTGCCGGCCGCTGGGGTGATACTTCCGATCTCATGGGTCCGGCGGTTTTCCTGGCATCTGACGCATCGAATTTTGTCAACGGGCAGGTCCTGTATGTAGACGGAGGTATTTTGGCTTACATCGGCAAGCAGCCCTGACAGAGCCGGGAGCCGCACCGCGTTTTGACCGGAAGGAGAGGACCGCCGGCTAAAGAGATTGTCCGGGAAGCACCCAGTTCTGCGTGCTGTCCCGGACATGCCTTGACGCCTCTCTGCGTCCGCCTGGCAGCGGCCAGGAGTCTCGGCGAATGGAATGGATGGGATTGTCCCTGGAGGTGAATACATATGGAACAGAAAAAAGATTCTCCCCGGTTTCTTGCCTTTGGCGAAATCATGCTTCGCCTTACACCGCCCAACTATCAGCTGATCCCGGTGGCATCCAGTTTTGAAGCTTGCTATGGGGGGAGCGAGGCGAATATAGCGATTGCCCTTGCGAATTTGGGAATTGACAGCTCTTTCTTTACCGTTGTACCCGGCAATGCGCTGGGGAAAAGCGCGGTGCACATGCTTCAGTCGAACAGTGTGGGATGCGACCCCGTGATATTTTCGACTCCGGAGCAGACTCCCACGCACCGATTAGGGTCGTATTATCTGGAGACGGGTTATGGGATCCGCCCCAGCCGGGTTACCTACGATCGGAAACACAGCGCCATTACAGAGTTTGATTTTTCCCAGATAGATTTGGATGCGGTGCTGGACGGTTATGACTGGCTGCATTTGAGCGGCATCACGCCCGCTTTGACGGAAAATCTGGGACAGGTGACCTTGGAGCTTATGAAAAAGGCCAGGGAAAAGGGTATAACCGTCAGTTTTGACGGCAATTTCCGCAGCGCTCTCTGGTCCTGGGAGAAAGCCAGGGACTACTGCACCCAGTGCCTGCCCTATGTGGATGTGCTTTTGGGCATTGAGCCGTACCACCTGTGGAAAGATGACAGCGATCACACCAAAGGTGACTGGAAAGACGACTATCCCCTGCAGCCGTCCTGTGAGCAGCAGCAGGAGATCTTCCAAAAATTTGCGGAACGCTATCCGAATCTCAAATATATTGCCCGGCATGTCCGCTTTGCGAATTCCGGCAGTGAGAACAGCCTGATGGCTTATTTGTGGCATGATGGGAAAATCTATGAGAGCAAACGATACACCTTTGATATTCTCGATCGGGTAGGCGGGGGAGATGCGTTTGCCAGCGGTCTTATTTATGCCATGATGAAAAACTATGATCTCAATGATATGATTAACTTTGCAGTGGCCAGCTCCGCCATCAAGCATACGATTCACGGTGATGCGAATATCATTGATGATGTGGGAATTCTGCGTAATATTATGAATTCCAGTTTTGACATAAAACGGTAAGACGGAAGAAGCAGAAAGTTTCTATTTCGAGCCGCAAAATGACGAAGCTTTTGCTTTGCAGATAAAAGGGTGTATCCGGCAGCGCAAGTTTCTGGCGGGTGAAAGTTCCGCACCTGCCCGACTTCGGGGAGGGCACAGCCAAGGGCGGGGTTTCCACGTCATTGTGGAACGGGAAAAAAGCCGGAGATGGAGAGCAGAAATGAACCCCAGGGGCAAACCTCTGGTCCGACGAACGGAAACCATTGGCAGGCTGCAAGCGAAGGGTTATCCGCCCGAAAGGCCGAAGCCCTATCGCACCACGCAATCGCTTTGCCAAGACATACTTCCGGAGTACAGAGCTGAGCAGCCTTGCAAGAGGACTTTACAGATGCAAAAATGCCGGTGGCAGCGGCGATGCCCCTCTTTCGAAAAAAGGGGGACAAGTAAAGGGTAACCGTGTATCGGGTTCTTGGAAGCTATCAAAAAGGCTTGCTTAAGGGAAAATTTCTTTGGAATCCCCGATGCTTGCTCTTTGTGGGAATGTCAAGGACAACCCATGCTTTTTTCAGGGCGCAGATTACCGGCTCTTTGAGGCCGTATGCGGTATTCCAGTGGAAATATCGTACGTGTCAAAAGCAGATGCGGTTTATCTGGTTGAGAAGAGGAGAGGAAGGACAAGTCAAGGGCATCCGGAGACATAGCAATTTGGTTTTTCGGCTGTCTGTGGCAGAGTCCTGTTCTGTCATAGATCCTCCGGCTGGATATGCAGGGCAGGGATACCTTCCTGGGGTTCCATACCGCTTCCTTCTCTTCCTGCCGAAACCCTTCCGGGAATCGAAGATCTATGCCTCTCGTATGGGTCCCCGCTGATTTTCTTGTAAGGCGCCAATTCTGCCCCTGATGAGATCAAGAAGGAAAAAGCGAGTCCAGCATGGAGGGACGCTTCTGTGCATTATCAGATGAAGCAAAGAGAAGCTGAGCTGCGGGGTATAGAAGAAGCTCGTGGCATGGCAAAGGTATACGATATATCTGTCTATTCGTGACATAACGCAGCGGTTGAGCATCTCCACCAAGGACGTGGAAAGCCCGCTTTCTTCTCAGGGACTCTTGCCTAATCCGGCGTAAGCCTAGAAGAATGGTGGAACCCGCGGAGATACCTGAAGTCCCATAAATAACCGGAGTGCTATGGCTTGGCTGTCTCCGGTTAGTCGCTCTACAAACTTGATAATGCGGTCAAGAAAGCAAAAACAAGTCATACTAAGGCCCTTGCTCGGTCTGGCATGAGATGCCATGAGCAGATATAAGTCTATGAGACTGGGGGAGCCGGCAAACTGCGCCATCTTAGAAAGAACAGTACAATAAACCGGAGCGTTGCGGATAAGCAGCTCTCCGGTTGGTTAATGTAATGATCTGAATGTAAAACTTTGGCTTGGTGTTGATTGGCATTTTATTTGCTACTTTATTTCGCGTTTTATTTGGATCTATTGATTTGAAAGCATTTGTATGCACAGATTCTTACGTTTAGGACATGCCGTAAATATGTTTTGATAATAGTTCAGCGCCATGTTCTCGTCTTCTAAGCGGAAATAGCTCCCTTCAAGGCTTATCAGGCTGGAGATAGCGGAGGCTGTATGAGATTCTAAGAGACGTCAAATCAGCACTTGGCGAAGATCTTTATGGGAGAGAGTTCGGAATTAACAATGATAAAAGTGTTATTTGTCTGTCATGGAAATATCTGCAGAAGCCCTATGGCTGAGTTTGTTATGAAGGATCTTGTGGAGAAGGCGGGGCTGGCACAGCAGTTCTCTATAGCATCTGCCGCCACCAGTACTGAGGATATCGGACATCCGGTTTATCCGCCTGCGCGGAGAATTCTGGAAAAGCATGGAATCTTTTGCACCGGAAAACTGGCCAGGCTGATGCAGCAGAGAGATTATCAGGAATATGATTATCTTATTGGAATGGACCGCTATAATCTGCATAATATGAATCGAATATGCCGAGGGGATCCTCAAAAGAAAATACATCTTCTGTTGGATTATACGGATCAGCCCAGAGATGTAGAAGATCCGTGGTATACCGATGATTTTGAATCTACCTGGCGCGATATCAACAGGGGGTGCCGGGGCTTTTTGAACAGTATTTTGGCGGAAAGGAAAGATTTTGGTGAGAACAGAAAAGAAGGTACTTGCAAAGCTCAATAAATGCTATGCACTGGGAACTGTTGTGGTCAACGGGCGGGAGTGCTTTCTTGCTGCATCAGAACAGAACGAACCCTGCTATCTTTTTACGAGAGAAGGAGAATTTCTGGAAACCGTATGGGAGAGCCCGGGCGGTGTCATGACGATACAAAGTATCCCCGGGCGTGAAGGGGCCTTTTTAGCCACCCATGCGTTTTACTCTCCGGATAACTCCCTGCAGGCCCGGCTGGTGCTGGCAGAGCGGAAACAGAAAAACTGGACTGTA
>CAZGAM010000060.1:0-5636 GCA_964523685.1 uncultured Oscillospiraceae bacterium
GAGCCAAAATGGAAGATTTTTCCCATCTTTTTTGGCTATGGTTCGGTTACTTTTGGCAGGCAAATCATCGTATCCCCGACAGAATTTGTTCGAAAATTGGAGGAAAAAGAATAATGAATAATACTGCAGAACTGATGGACAAAGGATTTGCATGCCTAACAGACAAACTTGGAGTCATAGATGCAGAACGCTTTGTGTCCATAATAAAATATGAAAATTTCGATTATACTCTTTGGAGAAGAACTTTTTTCGACCAGATGAGTCTCGAGCAAATTAGTGATAATGCTGTTGCCTATGCAGAGAAGCATGAACACAAAGGAAAAGGTATTAGGATATAGCCAATACTATTAGCATTAAAAATGAGATTAACAGCACAAATTTTTTGTTTTATGGTTCGAAATTGACTATTTGAACGGTTTACAGTGCCAATAAGTCTCTTTCAAAATCTGCTTTTGGCATGCTAATCATAATATCAGTATAATATCAGTATATGAGGGGCATAAAGGGAGAAACAAAGTATTTGAGGCAAACCCAATAAGGATGAGTTTCAGTCTCTTGCAGATATGTGCCGATATTCCAGCAACTCTGCCATTACGGATTGTATTACGAGGCAGCGCGATTTCAACACAGACAATTTCCACCCTCCAACAGGCAAGGATCGTGAGAACTGCTCCCTCTTGCAGGCAGGTAGTTCTCAGCGGCCAGGATATCCTTCCTGAGTACAAAGCGGACCTACCACGGGATTTATCCACAGAAGACTCTACAGAACGGAAAAGTGCCGACGGCGGTCCCCCAACATCTTGAAAAAAGGCAGCAGAAGCAAATGGCAAACTTGTATTTGGCATGCCTTCTTTGGAATCCCCTATGCTTTTTCATCGTAGGATGTCAATAGAATATGGAACGAGAAAACGACATGGCTGCGATCAGTATTATTCTTTCCTTGTTTCAGGGGAAGAAACCCGGAATCATTTCCCTATTATAAGTTTTAATGAGGAGATACCAATGGGAAAAATGACCGTGTTCCACGGTGGATATACTGCCATAGAGAAACCCAAAATCATAAAAGGCAAATATACTAAGGATTTCGGTCCCGGTTTTTACTGCACAATAATCCGAGAACAAGCAGAAAGATGAGCCAAAAGGTATGATACATCCGTGGTAAGCACCTATTCGGTACGCATCGACACAAGCCTCCATATTCTGGAGTTTACAGCAATGACGGATGCATGGCTTGACTTCCTCTGTAACTGCCGATGTGGAATGTGCCATGCCTATGATATAGTAATTGGTGCTATGGCCGATGACCAGATCTATAACTATGTCGCAGATTATATAGTCGGAATCCTTACAAGAGACCAGTTCTGGGCTCTTGCGAATTTAAATATCCGACACATCAAATCGCTTTCTGTTCTGAAGCGTCCCTTTCATGCCTGTAATTTGTATCAAGCGAGGAGCTGACGTTATGAACGGACGGGAAGAACGACAAGAGAATGATCTGTTTTTTACCTGCAGTTTGATTGAATACATTGCCCGGAAAACAAAAAACAAAAGATCAACTGTAGTAAATGCATTAGGCAAGACCATGATTGAAAAAATATATAATCTTGCAGATGTTTACCACAGTGACAACATAAATGCAGTTAGCGAGGATTTTATTCATCAAGCGAATATCTCGGAAGGAGACTTTGACAATGTTTCTGCTTCCCGCTTCGCTGTTCCCAGTTATTGGAATATAGGGAAAGTATATAAAAGGCTTGTGCTTGGCATCATGAAAGAAAAGAAAATTTCTTTCCCTGACGCTGTATTGGAAGCATATAATTCCTTTGTCAGCAATAAAATAGATGATTATAACTCAAGTTTTTACTATGAAGCTCCACAGAATATCCTAAATGCTTATTTGGATGGAAAAATAGAATGACTATATGCTTTTCCTATCGCCATCTAGTACAAATTGATAATCACAGCAGCAAAACCGCCCCGTAAAGAGGAGCGGATTTGACCGAATGAACGGAGTGACAGTATGGAACAAATCGCAAGCCTTCTGACAGAACAGCGAAATCCGGCTACGGTAAATATTGACCAGGTCAGCACCCTGGAGATGGTGCAGATAATGAACCGGGAGGATCAGAAAACGGCAGAGGCAGTGGCCGAAACCCTGCCCGCCGTAGCACAGGCCATAGACCTCATCGCCGGCCATATGCGGCGGGGAGGGAGACTGGTCTATTGCGGCAGCGGCACCTCCGGCCGACTTGGGGTGCTGGACGCATCTGAATGTCCTCCCACCTTTGGCGTAGATCCTGGTCTGGTAACCGGCCTCATCGCCGGGGGACCGGCTGCCCTTACCACCGCTATGGAAGGGGTAGAGGACCGTCCGGAAGAGGGAAAGAGAGACCTTGTGTCGATCGGATTTTGCCGGGAGGATGTACTGGTGGGTATTGCTGCCAGCGGCAGAACCCCCTATGTTCTGGGAGCCATGGACTATGCCCGGTCTTTGGGTGCCGAGGTACTTGCTCTTACCTGCTGCCCGGACTCTGCCGTGGCACGCCTGGCACACATATCCATTGCTCCTCAGCCTGGTCCGGAGGTAATTGCCGGTTCCACCCGGCTCAAAAGCGGCACCGTGCAGAAAATGGTGTTGAATATGCTTTCTACCGGTGTGATGATCCGCCTTGGCAAAGTGTACAGCAATCTCATGGTGGATGTGCAGGCCACCAATGAAAAGCTCCGGGCCCGGGCCCTGTCCATCGTTCGCACAGCTACAGGTGCCGGGGAAGAGCAGGCTTCCAGTGCCCTGGCGCAGGCGGAATGGTCGGTGAAAACAGCCATTGTCATGATCCTCTGCCGGGTGGGCGCCGCTGAGGCAAACCAGCTTTTGACAGACAACGAAGGACAGATTGCCCGGGTGGTCCCGGCAGGAGACAAAGCCGAAAGAAGCGAACAGTCTTTGCGTCCGGACTCTTCGTCAGACAGCGAGGGCAGCCATGGCTGATATGCTTGTGCGCCTCTACGATCTCCCTGAAGGGGCGGCGGCTGCCGAATCTTCCGCAGAAGATGTACATATTTTCCGGGCGATGACACCAGACAAACTGCGCATTGTGGAGTGGGTCAGGCAACATACCGGTCCCTCTGCGGCAGGCGAATGTGATACTTGTTTTGCCAGGGTGCCGGTATCCTGCTTTGTCGCCGCCTGCGGCAGGGAAATTCTGGGCTACGCCTGTTACAATGCAACAGCGCCTGATTTTTTCGGGCCCACCATGGTACTCCCGGCTGAGCGGGGAAAAGGGATCGGAAGAGCGCTGCTCCTGCGGTGTCTTGCCTCCCTTCAGGAAGAGGGCTACGGCTACGCCATTATAGGAGGCGTGGGGCCACGGGAGTTTTACGAAAAATGTGTCAACGCTCTTCTTATACCCGACTCTACCCCGGGGATATACCGAAATTTTCTGGGAGGCAGGAACCGCTGAGAACACTATGGACATCACCAAATGGGACAGGAATTTTTGCTCAGGACCACAGCCGCCGGAGGATGCAGTATTTTACGACAGCCGGCAGGAGCCCTTCCAAGGATATGGATTGTACGATTACCGCCGCACACAGCCTTTTCGTCGGATGCCCCAGTCTGTGGCAGACACCATCAGTCCAGGGGTAGGGCAGCTATGCAGGCATACGGCAGGGGGCCGGGTTCGTTTCCGGACGGACTCCCCCTATCTGGTGATTCGCGCTGTGCTGGCAGACTGTGCCTGGATGGGACACATGTCCTTTCTGGGCGCCGGAGGTTTTTCCGTTTACACCCGGCAGGAGGGAGCCTGGAAATTCTGTAAGAGCATTGTACCCTCTGCGGAGTCAGATGCCGAAAAACGGTGTTTTCTACAGGGCCTGGTGCATTTCCCCACGGCGGAGATCCGGGAGATTATGGTATATTTTCCTCTTTACAGCGGTGTGGTGGATTTATGGATTGGCCTGCAGGACGGCTCTGCATTGTCGGAAGGTCTGCCTTACCGGTATAAAACACCAGTTCTTTTCTACGGCTCATCCATCACCCAGGGCGGCTGCGCTTCCCGGCCAGGCAATTCCTATGAGGGATTTCTCTCCCGGGGACTGGACTGTGATTACCTTAATCTGGGCTTTTCCGGCAGCGGAAAAGCGGAGGAAGCCATGGGAGAATATCTGGCAGAGCTTCCGGCCAGTGTTTTTGTGATGGCCTATGATCATAATGCACCGGATACCGGCTATCTGGCCCAGACCCACGAGAGGCTGTATCGCCTTTACCGGGCAAAAAAAGAGACCGTTCCCATCATTCTGGTATCACGGCCTGATTTTGGAAGCGATCCCTCGGATGCAGAGCGTCGGGATATCATCCGGCAGACTTACCATCATGCCCTGCAGGAAGGAGATCTGCATGTATATTTTCTGGACGGAGAAGATCTTTTTGCGTCTCCGGATGGAACGGCGTGTGACTGCACGGTAGACGGCTCGCACCCAAACGACCTCGGTTTTTACCGCATGGCAAAAAAGATCGGTGCGCAGATTAAATCGTGTCTGCGGGAGGTCTGACGTCTCCCCTATGCTCTTGGATCTGCTGCCTCCGGACCAGCGGCAATAGGGACTATGCCCTGGCTTCCATGATCACGGCGGTTCGGTCATCGCACCACTCTCCGCTCTGAAAGGCCATAGCCTTGTCCAAAAGGGTCCTGCTTTCCGCGGCCAGCAGTGCCTTTTCCCCGAAAGCGGAAAGAAACTCGTTCAGACCATCTGTACTGAGAAGCACTCTGTCTCCGGCGGCAAGAGGGAGATCCCCTGTACACAGAAAATCCATGGCACTGCTCTGCCCGGTCCAAACGCCGTAGCCGCAGGGATGATGGATGTTGTTGCAGATGATGGCACGGATTTCGTGAGAAGTAAATTCTCCCCGGTGATCATGCACCGCTTTGGTCTGCGGAGCGGTGAATACGGCAACCCGATCCGAGTAGAGCACCATCCCGTTGCAGTCACCGACGTAGGCGTAATGAAGAGCGCTGTCATCAAGAAGCACCAATACCCCAACAGTCCCTGGGAGAAAATCAGAAGAGACATCCCTGTTTGCCTGTTTCACAGCCCGGTTCCCAGCCTCAACCGCAAAAAGCAGCCTCTTATGCGGCGTTTCCGAAAGGGACGCCTCCAGGGCGGCACTCGCTGCCCGGGCAAAGGCCTCCGCAGCCAGTCGAGCCAGACTGGGCTGGGGATAAACGCCGTTCTCTCTGTCTCTGCTGACGCCGTCCAAGACCAGAGCGGCTCCCAGCTTCTCCTCAAACCAAAAAAGATCCTCGTTTGGTTTGTCACTATACCGGGTATTGCGCCTGGTGTCTCCCATGATGGTACAATGCATACTTGCGCCTTTCTCTTGATGCTGCTGCGGACAAAGAACACTGCTACACAGTCACTGTCCAAACATGTTTATTTTCTCCCCGGCTTCCTCTCATTCTGACGTGCTCCCGGAAAAATACGCCTGAGCCCTCTCGGAAAGGATCTCCTCTGTCATTGCCTGACACAGAGAACGAGGAGACGACTCTTCTTGATGGAATCTGATAGGCAGGCCTGCGCTTGGGAGGCGTCCCGAGCTCGTGCGGCTTTGCTCTCCCCTTCTGCGCTGCCAGAAACCC
>CAZGAM010000060.1:5646-11425 GCA_964523685.1 uncultured Oscillospiraceae bacterium
GAAACCCGGCAGGCTGCGGATTATCGTTCCTCATCAGAGCCACCGCTCCTCCACACCTTCTCATCGCCTGTTTTCAACCAGGCTTTCTTTGCCATCCTGCCTGCCTGCAAGCAGGCGGTCTCATGCCGCCAGCTCACTGCAAGTACTGGGAGCCTGCCGAGAAATTCCGATCCGCTGACCTTGTGCAGGCAGCTTCGCCTGGTTGGTTTGCATTTGCCTCTATTATACACCCATCCGAGCTGGTTTCCAAACACAAAATCAATAAGACTTTCTTTCTTAGGAGTATCTTCTATCAATGATGGAACCATTTCAAAAAGCGGTAGATCTGGTGCAAGAGTCTGTCCGTTCAGGAAATCTGGCAGGCGCCTGCCTTGCCATTGGAGACAAAGAGCATCTGTACCGAAAAGAGACTTTCGGCTATACTTCATTTCCAGTTCTGACCGGAGATTATACAACCGTGGACAGCCATACAGCCTATGATATGGCATCTGTGACAAAAATTATGGCAACCACCATGGTCACTCTCCACTTTCTGGCAGAAGGGCGGATGGATCTGGCTGATATGCTTCCGGACTACTTCGGCAGCATGGTCCCCCAGGATAAACAGGAAATCACCTTGTTTCAACTTCTGACCCATACCTCCGGCTATCCGGCTGAGATCCGTTTGGAGAATTTTTTAAAACCGGGGGAGGATGTGGCGGATTTTTTGCTCCATCAGCCACTGTCCTATAAGCCCGGTCGGCAGGTGATCTACAGCTGCATGGGATTTATTCTTCTGGGAAAGGCTCTGGAGATCGCAGGCGGGGAGCCTCTGGATGTGCTGGCAAACAAACTGGTGTTTGATCCCCTTGGAATGACCCATACCGGCTACCATCGTCTGGACAGAACTGTGGAAACAGCCAACACAGCCTATACGGAGAGAGATCCTCTCACCGGAGATTGGCTGGTAGGCCAAGTTCATGATGAAAATGCCCGCTTTCTAAACGGCGTATCGGGAAATGCTGGGGTTTTCTCCGATCTGGAGGATTGCATCCGCTTTGCCCGCATGCTGTCCGGACATGGAACCATAGATGGTGTAGAACTGCTGTCAAAAAGAATTTTCAATAGGGCCATTTCCTGTTATACACAGGGCTTTGAAGAAAACAGGGGACTGGGTTTTCATCTGGCAAATGGTCATTTCAGTTATTCCGGGCTTTTTTTTGATCAGAATGCCTTCGGCCATACCGGATTCACAGGCCCTCATATTCTGGTAGCCCCCGATACAGGTCTTTATGTAGTACTGCTCAACAACAGGGTACATCCCAGTCGGGAGAGGGACACCGGACATCTCCGTTTGCGGCGGTTGCTGCACACACAGGTCGCTGGAGAATACGACAATATGCTCGCCAAGTCACCGGGAATCACGATTGAATCCTAAAATTGTTCACCAAAACTTTCCCAAGTAGTTTTGTGATTCTGTTGTTTACGGGGAACGACTGAGTACGCGATTTCATTCCAGGTAGAATCATTCCTCTGAAAATACCCGTTCCAGGACTTGCCTTCCTGGTGGAGGGCGCCAGCCCCAGGTGTTTCCTCTTTGCTCCCTATTTTGTTTCCCTGGCGGCCTCCCATATCCTGTGAAGCGCAAGCTTCCCAGTTTACCAGCCCCTAATTATTTGGCAGCATGCCTAAAAAGTCGAATTCTTCCGGGACACAAAACGAAATCCTCTGGAGAGCATGCGCCGCGCCTGCGGCAGCTTCAAGCAGTATCCTCTTCAGGCGCAGCCGCTGATGAGGAAGCAGGAATCCCTCATCAATGCCAACTGGCTTCCAGCCTGAAATATGTCCATTGAGTTACAGAAAAGGAATTGCCAGAGACTGGCTGCAGGCACCGGCAGCCAGCCTCTATACCCGGACAGCCTTGCCCCCGCAGGCACAGGCCGGACCTGGGATTCTATTTTCACGGGAGAGGGGGAACGAATGCCGTGATGCTGAAATACTGCCTCAAACGAATTCTGCGGGCCTGCATCAGCCTGATCATCATCATTGCCGTAGTGTTCTGTCTGTTGCGCATGATGCCCATTGACAGCTATTTTCCCAACCTGGATGACATGACGGAGATTCAGCTGTACAACGCCAAGGAGAAACTGGGCCTGAATGATCCCGTGCCGGTGCAGCTGGCAAAATTCTACGGTCAGCTTCTCCATGGGGACCTGGGTCTGTCCACACGCTATCGGGTGGACTATCCCATCTCGAAGATTCTGGCGAAGAAGGCACCAATCTCCATCCGCTTTGGTTTGATGGCCATGGGGATCAGCCTGCCCCTTGGTCTGCTGCTGGGGATTCTCATGAGCCGGCACCGGGGCGGAATCATTGACCGGCTGGGTACCGGTTTTGTAGTCCTCATGCAGGCGGTGCCGGCGGCGGTGTATTATCTTATGCTGCAGGTTTACGGCAGCAAATGGACAGGGCTCAGTATTCTCTACAGCAGCAGCCAGGCAAGCAGCATCATTCTGCCGGTGCTGAGTCTGGCTCTGCCCTCCATTGCCTCCTACGCCATGTGGCTCCGCCGGTACATGGTGGACGAGGAAAACCGGGACTATATCCGCATGGCCCGGGCCAAAGGGGTACCGGAACGTGCCATTGGATTCCACCACGTGTTCCGCAACGCCATTGTGCCCCTCATCCACGGCATTCCCTCCTCGCTGCTTTTGACCATCTCCGGATCCATCTACGTGGAATCTCTGTATTCCATCCCCGGCATGGGAGGACTTCTGGTAGAGGTCATCAAGATGCAGGACAATTCCATGGTCCAGGCGCTGGTCATTGTGTACTCTGCTCTGGGGATCATCGGACTGCTGATGGGGGATATCCTCATGGCGCTGGTGGATCCGAGAATCAGTCTCACCAAGAAGGAGGGATCCCGCTGATGAGCAAGTATTCCCTTTCTGAGAATGTCTCCCGGAAACTGGAGAAAGCCTTGGCAGAGCAGGAGAAACTGGATCTGTCCTCCCTGCCGGATGACCTGTCGGAGGAGCAGATTGCCGCCCTGCCCCGGGACGTGTTTGCCCGGCGCGCCTATAGCGAAGAGGAAGCGGAACGCACCGGATATTCGGATTATTCCTACTGGCGCAGTACCCTGCGGGCCTTTTTCAAAAACAAACTGGCGGTAGTCATGCTGGTTCTGGCTCTGTCGCTGGTGCTGTTTTCCGTGATTCAGCCCTTGCTTCCGGGGCAATATGACCCCAATTATATCAACAATGACCCGGAGACGGGCATGCAGATTATCAATCAGCCCCCAGGCGGGAAATTCATTCTGGGTACCAACGCCATCGGGCAGGATTTCTGGGCCAGGTTGTGGGCAGGCACCCGGACCTCTCTGTTCATCGGCTTGACCGTGGCGGCGATCCAGACGGTGGTGGGGATTGCCCTGGGGATGATCTGGGGGTATCTGCGCAGCGCTGATGTATTTTTCACGGAGCTGTACAATGTAGTCACCAACATCCCTTCCACCATCATTCTGGTGCTGGCCTCCTATGTACTCAAACCCGGTATCCGCACCATGATCTTTGCTATGTGTATCACCGGCTGGCTGGGGGTAGCCCAGTACATCCGCACCCAGGTGATGATTATCCGGGACCGGGACTTCAATATGGCTTCCCGGTGCCTGGGAACACCTCTGAGCCGGATTATTACCAGAAACCTGCTGCCCCATATTATCTCCGTGGTCATGCTGCGTATGGCGCTGGCTATACCATCTGCCATTGGCAACGAAGTGTTTATGACCTATATCGGTCTTGGCCTGCCCGTTGAGACACCCTCTCTGGGAAATCTGGTCAATGCAGGCCGGATCATGCTCATGAGCCCGTCCCTGCGCTATCAGCTCATCTATCCTGCTCTGGTCCTTTCCGTGATCACTGTGTGTTTCTACATAGTGGGCAACGCCTTCGGGGATGCAGCCGATCCCAAGAACCATCTGTGAGGAGGTGTGCCATGGACAGGAACGTAATTTTATCCATTCAGGATCTGCATGTGAAGTTTACCCTTCGCGGACAGAGCCTGCACGCCATCCGGGGCATCTCCCTGGACCTGTACGACGGGGAGTGTCTGGCCATTGTGGGAGAATCCGGCTCCGGCAAGAGCGTGCTGGTAAAAAGCTGTATGGGTCTGCTGGACAAAAACGGCTTTGTGGACTCGGGCTCCATTCTCTATAACGGTCAGGACCTCACGACGCTGAAAAAGGAGAAGGAATGGGAAAAGATCCGCGGCGGGCAGATCGCCATGGTGATGCAGGATCCCATGACCAGTCTCAACCCCCTGAAGACCATCGGCTGGCAGATTGGGGAGAGTCTCAAATACCACCAGAATCTGCGGGGAGAGGCGGCGAAGCAGAAGGTACTGGAGATGCTCGCAGACGTGGGCATTGACGACCCGGCCCGGCGGTATAGCCAGTATCCCCATGAGTTTTCCGGCGGCATGCGCCAAAGGGTGGCCATCGCCATCGCCATCGCCTGCAACCCCCGCATTCTGGTCTGCGATGAGCCAACTACCGCGCTGGACGTGACCATACAGGCCCAAATCCTCCACCTCATCAAGGATCTGCAGAAGAAATATCATCTGACCGCCATTTACATCACCCACGATCTGGGGGTGGTGGCCAATGTAGCGGACCGAGTGGCGGTAATGTATGCGGGCGACATCGTAGAGATCGGCACCTGCCGGGAAATCTTCTTTGAACCCAAGCACCCCTATACCTGGGCACTGCTGTCCTCTCTGCCGCAGATTGCGCAGGCGGGAGAAAGACTGTACTCCATTCACGGCACGCCGCCCAATCTTTTTATGCCTGTACGGGGGGACGCTTTTGCGCCGCGGAACCCCTATGCGCTGGAGCTGGATTTTCTCTGCCGGCCCCCTTATTTTGAGGTCAGCCCTACCCACAGGGCGCGAACCTGGCTTCTGGATCCCCGGGCACCGGAGATTCACCCGCCGGAAGTCATTGAGCAAATCCAGAAACTGAAACCGCTGGGAGGTGACTGGGGTGATGAGTGAAAAACAGGAACCGCTGGTACAGGTCCGGAATATGCATGTAACCTTCGGGCGGGGCCGGAAGGCCTTTGAAGCGGTGCGGGGCGTCACCTTTGACATTTATAAGGGCGAGACCTTCGGTCTGGCCGGAGAGTCCGGTTCCGGGACAACGACCATTGGCCGGTCCAACCTCCGCATGTATCCCATAGAGGGCGAGGTACTCTATGAGGGAAAGCGCATCAGCGGGAAGATCTCCAGGGAACTGGACCGGAAGGTGATCCAGCAGATTCAGATGATCTTCCAGGATCCCATGGCATCCCTCAACGAGCGGGCCAAAGTGAGTTACATTGTCTCCGAAGGTCTCATGAACATCCACCGGGACCTGTCCAAAGAAGAGATCCAGGAGCGGGTGGACAGGGTATTGCTGGAAGTGGGACTGCTGCCGGAGTTCTCCAGCCGGTTCCCCCATGAGTTTTCCGGCGGTCAGCGGCAGCGGATCGGGATCGCCCGGGCTCTGATTATGGAGCCCTCCTTTATCATTGCCGATGAACCCATTTCCGCTCTCGACGTGTCTATTCGGGCGCAGGTTCTCAACCTGCTGGCTGACCTGCAGCACAGCCGGGGCCTGACCTATCTGTTCATTGCCCATGATCTGTCCGTCATGCGCTTTATCTGCAACCGGATTGCTGTGATCCAGAAAGGCCGCATTGTGGAACTGGCGGAGACGGAAAAGCTCTTTGACCATCCCATACATCCCTATACCCGTGCCCTGTTG
>CAZGAM010000061.1:0-11385 GCA_964523685.1 uncultured Oscillospiraceae bacterium
TCTATCTGGTAAGATTTAGCGATATTACATCTGGTCTCATAGCAGCATCCTCTATAAAAAAACAAAATCGGAGCAAATACCATCTTCCGCCGGTCCTTTTTTGTGCGTACCAATTGCGATTCTGAGTATACCTGCAGAACACGATTTGAATACTGGAGGATTCAAACGGCAGCCAATCTTGCATTTTCGCAGTCGTTTGGTCCTGGTGCTGTCAGATATTTCATTAATTTCATCACTATTTTGACCGTGTGTAGTATTCTCCATAGGCAACATTTTATAGCTCTTTTTGACTAAGGTAAATAGCACTATGGGACATTCGGATGGTGTATTTTTTGAGAACTTTATAAATCAACTTTAGCCTTGCTGGCCAGTGTATAATGGCGGCCTGGTTTAAGGCCATTTGAATAGAACAAAAGGATGGCCTTTCATTCCCGCTTTGGGAATCGGGAATTTACAAAAATACTATTGCCGGAGCAGCTTAAGTCCCTGCTACCCCTGCGAAGAAGCGGCTGTCTGAGCCCAAACCTGCACCTGCAGGCTGAACCACAGGCGATCTTGGCCATCTGAACAAATTGGCAGGAGGCTGATCATTCCTTGACCAGCCGACATCCCACAGAGCTTATCCCGATCGCACCGGTCTGGCACCCGGCCCTTCCCTGAAAAGCACATAACAGATCTGCGTCTAGAGGAAGTGAAGAATTGGAACCCTGCTTTTTCAAGCCTTTTGTTTGACAGCGCCATGCTCCTTGTTGGTGCTGCGCAAGCCGCCAATATCCTTTTCTGGAAATGCGGAGAGACAAAATTCGGCAATTATGCGTCTCCCGCGCCGGGGAAGCTTCTCCTTTCTGATGCAGCCGGGCATAAGGTACTGCCTATGCAGCCAATAGCACCCCTTACAGAAAAATCAGCTGCCGAGTGGATCGCGCCGGGCATCGGATTTGGTATGAACGGAGCAGGAAAGAAAACCCAGAAATAGCCGCCCTGTCCAACAAATAGAGCGGCTATTTCGCTTTTTCCCAAAAGATATGCGTTTTGCCCTGTACCGCACCGGCGGTTTGCAGCACGCAGTTTTATTTGCCCAGCGGGAGACTCATCAACTCTTCCATAGCGGCGCGGGACACGGCGTCCAGGGGCTTAAAGGGGGAACGGCAAAAGCCGCAGCGCACGCCTCGTATAGTCCATCCGTATTTCATGGCGTTGAATATGCCGAGCTTTACTGTAACTTCCACCCGGTGGTTGATGGCATGCTGCCAGGACAGTGCCTCAGCCATGTCCCCGGATCGATAGGCACTAAGCACTTTCTGAAACAGCGGTGCAAACAGGTTTACCGTGGTTCCTATCGTTGCGCAGGATCCCATGGCCAAAGCCCCCAGAAACTGTTCGTCAAAACCGTTGATGAGGGCTTTTCCCGGAAATGCCTGTCCCATACGTTCCAGACTGTTCAGATTGGTAGAGGTGTGTTTAATCCCCACAATATTTTCATTCGCCAGAAGGCGTCCGGCGTTGTCTTTGGAAAACTCCACACCGGTAAACTGAGGAATATTGTATACAATTACCGGCGTGTTCGGCAAGGCATGAATCACATCCTCATAGTATCCCATGATCTCATCCATGCTGAACTTATAGTAGTACGGAGGGATCATGGAAACCGCCATTGCACCCGCGCTCATGGCGTGGCGAGCCAGATCTATCACATCTCTGGTACGGATGGTACCTACATGGGAAATCACCGGCACCTTTCCGTCAACGGCCTTTAGAACATGCTCCAACACTGCCTTGCGCTCCTCCAGGGTGAGAAGCAGTCCTTCGCCCGATGAGCCGCAGCAGTAAAAGCCCTCCACGCCGTCCTGCAGCTGCAGGCGCACAATTTCTTCCAAGGCTTCATAGTTAACGCTCTCATCCTCCCTGGTTGGCGTAATCACAGCGGACCAGATGACAGGCAAATCACGGGAAGAGAAATTTACCATGCGGTCCAGCCTCCGTCCACTACCAGGTTGGCCCCAGTCATAAAGGAAGACGCCTGGGATGCCAAGAAAATCAGAGCCCCGTTGTACTCATTCTCCCGGGACATACGTCCCATAGGCATGCGCTCGCAGAAATTGTGCTGGAACGTCTCATCCTGGGTGTCCCGCCAGACGCCGGCCGGGGTTAAGGTATTGACCCGAATGCCCTTCTTACCCCAGTAGGTAGCCAGATACCGGGTCAGGTTGTACACTCCACTTTTGGCGGCAGAATACGCCACCGGTTTAATGAACGGGATCCCGGTTCGCTCCTCCTTGTAGGCGTAAATATCCTGAACGGGAGAAACCATGCCGTAGATGGAACCAATGTTGATAATAGAGCCGCCTTTCCCGGACTTCACCATCCGGGCGCCTACCGCCTGACAGGCCAGGAAAGTCCCCACCAGGTTCACATCCACTACTTCCCGGAAAACTTCCTCTGGGAAATTTTCAAACGGTCCGGATACCTCGGGAGGTGCCGAGGGCTGTGTATCGATGCCGGCGGTATTCACCAGCACATCCGGCTCTCCGCCCCATGCCTTTTCCATATCATCCAAAGCCGCGTTCATCCCCGCTTTGTCCTGGATATCCACCGCGTAAAAACGGAGATTGGGGTCCTTCAAAGCCCCTTCTCCCAGCGCCTTGGTGATTTTCTCCTCATTGACAGTCCGGCCCCAGACGGCGACTTTCGCTTCCCGGGTGTTCAGCTCCTGGACGAAGTTCCTGCCAATCTGTCCCAGACCGCCTGTCACGATACAAATTTTATCTTTTACACTGAAAAGCTTATCATCCATCAAAACACCTCATTTTAGATCATTAACCCAATAGTACCGATGGCAGCCATGTAACGATTCCCGGTATGTAAGTAACCAGGAACAGCGTGCCTATCAAGGGTACTAAAAACGGGAGAATGGACTTGTACAATCGTTCCAGTTTGACCTTATTCACATCAGATATAACAAACAGGCAAACGCCAAAGGGTGGCGTCACCTGGCCGATCATCAGGTTCAGCACAACCATAACGCCGAAATGTACCAGATTCAACCCCAGTCCGTTGGCGATGGGCAGAAGCACCGGGAGCATCAGCGTCAGGATCGCGCCAGGCTCCATAACCATGCCCAGCAAAAGCAGCAGGATGTTGATCACCAGCAGAATCACATTGGGATTGCTGCTCAGGCTCAGTACAAAGTCCGCCATCTGCCGGGAAATGCCCTCCATAGCCATGACATAGGTAAACAGCGTGGATGTGCCGATAATAAACAGCGTATTGGCGGAAGAAAGAGCAGAATCTTTCAGACACTTGAGAAAGTCTTTCCACCCCAGAGAGCGATAAACAAACACAGCTATCAACAGGGAGTAAACAACCGCAATGCTCGATGCTTCTGTGGGAGTGAACCAGCCCAGAACAAAACCGGAAAGAATAATCAGCGGGCTGCCCAGAGCGGGAATGGAATAGAGAAACTGCTTTAGAAATTTCTTCAGATGAAAAGGATGCCGCTCAAACTTGCGGGCAATCGCAAAACCCAGGATCATCACCATGAGAAGCACAGCCATCAGAAGACCTGGCATGACACCGCCCATAAACAACTGTTCTACCTGCACGCTGGCGACACTTCCATAAATGATCAAGGGTATGGACGGCGGGAAAATCGGCCCGATGACGGAAGAAGCCGCGGTAACAGCACCGGAAAACTCCTCATCATAGCCGTTGGAGGTCATCGCCTCCATCTCGATGGCGCCCAGGCCGCCTGCGTCCGCTACGGCAGAACCAGACATACCCGCGAAAATGACGCTGGCGACCACATTGGCGTGCGCCAAGCCGCCCGGAATCCAGCCCACCAGTTCCTCGGCGGTATCAAACATCTTTTTGGTCAGTTTGCTGGCGTTCATCAAATTGCCGGCCAGGATGAACAGGGGTACCGCGATCAGCAGGAAGGAGTCTATACCGCTGACCATCTTCTGACCGATTACCACCATATTATAACCCAGGGACATGCACCCCAGCACACCGGACGCGCCAATGGCAATACTGATGGGCACACCGATCACCAGAAGAATGGCAAACGATACTAATTAGATATTCATGAAGCAGGCTCCTCCTTTACATGTTCTTTCGGCAGTTTGCCTGTGAGAAGCAAAATTCGCTCGATCACCTGTTCTACCGTCTTGACCGCCATATAGGCGCCAGCCAGCGCCATGGGGACGTACTGAACGGTATAGGGTATTTTGACCGGAAAAGAGGGGTAGGTCCGTGTGCTCACATAGGGGTACTGGTAAATAAAGGCGATCACCATTACCACACCCAGCATCAGACTGACTGCCTTATTCACAAAAAACAGTACTTCGTAAACCCAGCCTTTTGTTCTGGAGAGAAGAAAATCCAGACGCATCAGACCGTCATGGCAGTACAGGGGAATGAGCCCGATAAAAGCCATCCACAAAAAAAGGATCCCGCACAGCTGTACATTGCCCGGAAAAGACTGGCCGAAAAAATTCCGGCGGACCAGCTCGATCACAATGGCAACCACCAACCCAGCGATGGCCAGCATAACGATGGCTGTGGCAGCTTTTGCAATACCTTCCGTTATTTTTTTGCAAAGTCTCATGTGTAAAGTCCTCATCCATACGTTTGTGAAACAGAAAGGATAGGTGCACAGGCAACTGCCATGCACCTATCCGCCGTGTTCTCTCTACCCTTACCGTACGACAGCCAGAATGGCGTCCAGCAGGTCCTGATCGTACCAGGTCTCATCCTTATAGCGGTCATAGTAAGAGTCACCGCCCAGAGCATCTTTGAAGGATTGAATATCCGGCTCGAAGTTGAACTCTACCCCCGCATCCTGGAGGACCTTGGTAGCCGTCTCGTTGTCTTCTGCAATGGTGTCAAAACTGTACTTGGCAGCTGCTACCGCCTGTTCTTTCAGAATATCCTGTACCGCGGGATCCAGGCTGTTCCATTTATCCGCGTTCACCGCCATGGTGCAGCCCATCCACATATAGTTGATATTGGAGAAGTACTTGATATCATCATAGGTGGCATTGGCAACCAGGTGGTAGGTGGCGTTGTCCTGGGCCTCAGCGGTACCATTGGACAGAGCCATGGCCAGCTCGGGCAGAGCCAATGCTACCGGGGTAGCTCCCAGCTCGGTCCAGACATCCACATACATCTGGCTTTCCGGAACACGAATCTTCAGCCCCTTTACGTCCTCCGCCGTGTTGATGGGACGGTTGGTGGTGGAGATGTGCCGCATACCGTTGTCGCCCTCGGACAGGAAGACCAGACCATACTCTTCGAAGCCCTCAAAGATCTGATCGCCGATCTCACTATTGGTTACTTCGTAAGCCTGTTCCGCGCTGTCGAACAGGAACGGCAGGTCCAGAACCTTGGCCGGTTCATAGAAGGAGGTGAAGCCGGAGGTTCCTGCGAAGATAATATCAATGGTGCCCATACGGGTGGACTCGATGGCCTCTGCGTCGTTGCCCAGCTCATTGGAGTGGTGTACATCCAGCGTGATGGCCCCGTTGGAAGCTTCTTCCACCAGGCGGGCATACTCGATAATGGTTTTGGTGGGGACAGAGGTCTCATTGCCGGGGGAATAGATGACCAGTTCGACCGGTTCAATTTCCTCTTCCGCAAAAGCTATTGCGCCGAAAGAGAGGATCATGGCCAAGGTCAGAATTACGCTGAGAATTCTCTTCATGTACTTGTTCCTCCTAAACATTGTATGATGTTGCATGCTGCGGCTGCTCGGCTGCAGCATGGAATTTCAGACAAAAATTGTCTGACGTCATACTAAATTTTACGAGAAAACACCATGAAAATCAAGTAACAAAAATGGAGAAATAGAAAATTTCATTTGTGGATTTTGCCCAAATGGACAAGCATCAAACGCCCTTCAGAGAACCGGCAGCGTATTTTCGAGAGACGGGGATGCGGCAATGTTTTCCTGAAGATCCTCCTGGACTTTATCCAAATGTGCCCGCATAGCAGCTTCCGCAGAGGCGGCGTCCTGCTTTTGAATCGCCTGGAGGATAGCTGTATGAGGAGCTACCGCGTTTTTTATGTTTTGCGGAAACTGGAAAGTCTTGGAACGAAACGTCTCCAGTTCCTGGCTTATATGCTTGTTGATGGCTCGGAGCAGTCGATTGCTGCTGCCGTCCACAATAGCGCTGTGAAACGCGTCGTCTAATTCCGCTATGCGCTCCGTATTCTTCTCTTGGACTGCGGCGAGGAACTGCTCATGCAGCTGAGCAAGCCGCTCTGCGGCTTCCGCGTCCCCGATCTCAGCCATGAGCCGGGCCGCCATAGGTTCCAGCCCCCGGCGAATCTCGATGGCGTCCAGCAGCTGTTTTTCATTGCGCACCAGCCATTCGATGGGTCCAAGTTCTTCCCCGGGGAGCTGCTCGGCAGCAAATGCGCCCCGGCCCGGTTTAATTTCCACATAGCCGCGGGCCTGCAGAGAACGAAACGCTTCCCGGACAGTTCCTCTTCCCACCCCCAGGCTCCGGCACAGTTCCATCTCCGTAGGAAGTTTCTCACCTGGTTGATACTGCCCGCTCTCCAGGAGATGAATGAGCTGTGTTTCCACCTGCTGACTGATTGAGACGTGCTTTACAGCCTCCACGTTTCCTACCTCCTCCTGTCTATCCCCGCTGTGGAACGGGAGCTAAGCGCAAAGTTTTAGGGCCCGGAACCCGATGTGGTTTCTCGGATGAACAGATGCTGGGACCTGATCAAGAAGAAAAAGGACCCCTGCGGCCCAGGCGGACACCGGAGCCGAAGCGGCTGCTTCCCGGCCTGGGCCCGCTCTCAGCCGAAGTCGGCCAGGGATGTATACACCATTCCCCTTTTCCCCCGATCGGATCTCATCAGCGAAAAACTCTCCACCCGCATCGCACCGGCCGGCGCCTTCTCCATCGGGATATTCTCCCCCTGGCGAGTAGCCGCCTGGCGCAGGAGCGTGATATGGGGAACGAAACGCTTCCTGTCGAACGGAATGTTCTCTTCCGATAAGGATCTTCGTATCCGCCTGACCAGAGTGGTCAGTTCCTCCCTCTGCTCTATACCTGCCCAGAACAGATTTCCGAACAGCCCCACGCCCTCCAGACGCATCACAAAAGGGGGCACCGCAACGGCGCCCAGAGCCTCCTTCACTTCATCCGGCTTTCCATATTCTCCAATGAACGCCAGGGTCAGGTGAAGGTTCTCTTTGTCCACATATCTCCCGGATACGCCGTTTTTTCTCATCTCCGTCTGGTAGGCTGCCAGAGAATCTTTCATCTGTTCGTCCAGTTGAATCGCAACAAACAGTCTCATATGCACACTCAGCCATTTTCCCCTGGGAGTAAAAAAGCACTTCTGCACTTCCAGGTTATTTCCAGGGCCCAAAATGTCACCCTCCCAGACCGGGCAAGCGGTTTTTCCCAGTCTGAGCCGGTTCGCATCATCCCTATGCCGCTCCGGAAGCCGGCAGGAACTGCCGGCAGCCGTTCCGGCTATACCACTGCAAACTGATACGTCGTGCAGGTACGGAAATACGCGCCGGCCCGCAGCACGGGCGAAGGAAAAGACCAGCAATTCATTCCATTGGGAAACAGCTGTGTCTCCAGGCACACCGCCCCTCTCGGGCCCATTTCTCTTCCTTTTCCCTTCCGCTTCGTCAGACCGTTTGCTGTGTACAGCTGCATGCCGGGAAGATCCGTCTCTACCGTCATTTCAATGCCTGTCCGGGCACTGTACAACACAGCCGCCCTCCGTCCGGAAAGCACAAAATTGTGGTCATACCCGCCTGCCAGTTTCAGCTGCCCGCAGTCTGCCCCTATATCTTTCCCGATGCTCTTCGGCATTTGGAAATCAAAAGGCGAACCGGCCGTCTCCAGCAGTTTTCCCGTGGGTAGCCGGCTGCTGTCGATTTCACAGAACCGCTCCGCATGGATCTGCAGCTGGTGTTCCAGGACGGAACCGCCGCCGTTCAAGTTGAAGTAGGCATGGTTGGTAAGATTGACCAGGGTATCCCTGTCGCTGACTCCCTCGTAGGTGATGGCAAGAACGTTGTTTTCCGTGAGAATAAAGGAGACTTTCACCGACAGGTTCCCCGGATAGTTCTCTTCCCCATCCGGAGACAGGCGGGAAAATACCAGCCTGCCGGGACCTGGTTCACATTTCCACATCTGTTTGTCAAAACCCTTCCGGCCCCCGTGCAGATGGTTCTCTCCGTCATTTTTTGCCAGAGCATATTCTTCCCCATTCAGGGAAAAACGCGCTCCGCCTATGCGGTTGGCGACCCTGCCGATGGTTGCGCCCAGAAACCCGTCTTTCTGCTCATAGTCCGCTATGCACTCATAGCCAAGCACGACATCCGTCAACGTGTCCTCTGCGTTGGGAACAAGCAGAGACTGCATGAGTGCGCCATAATCGAGAACTGTAACCGCCATGCCGTTGAAGTTTTCCATGGTATACGCGGTAACCGTTTCACCTCCGGCGGTAGTTCCAAACTCTTTTGTGCTGATAACCATCTTCTCTTCTCCTATTACTCATCCAACTTCAGCACAGCCAGAAACGCCTCCGTCGGCAGCTGTACGCTTCCCAGAGAACGCATCTTCTTCTTGCCCTCTCTCTGCTTTTCCAGCAGCTTCTTTTTCCGTGTGATGTCTCCCCCATAGCACTTTGCCAGCACATCTTTCCGCAGGGCTTTCACCGTCTCCCTGGCAATGATTTTCCCGCCAATCGCGGCCTGGATGGGAACTTCAAAAAGCTGCCTGGGTATATTTTCCTTCAATTTTTCGCACAGTTTCCGGGCCCTGGGGTAGGCTTTTTCCCTGTGGGCAATCAGGCTCAGCGCGTCCACCGGCTCGCCATTGAGAAGAATGTCCACCTTCACCAGTTCAGAGGGCCGGTACCCGCAAAACTCATAATCCATGGAGGCGTACCCCTTTGTCCGCGCTTTCAACGCATCAAAAAAGTTGTAGATAATCTCCCCCAGGGGTATCTCATAATGCATTTCCACCAGATGCTGATCCAGATACTGCATTCCCTGATAAATCCCCCTCCGCTCCTGGCACAGAGGCATAATATTCCCTACAAATTCCTGGGGGGTAATGATGCTCATTTTCACGTAGGGCTCCCGCGCTTCCGCGATGGCGGATGCCTCCGGGTAATCGTGGGGGTTGTCTACGTAGCGAATGGTACCATCTGTCATGGACAGTTCATAGATGACCGAGGGAAGCGTTGTTACAAGGTCCAAATCAAACTCTCTCTCCAGCCGTTCCTGGATAATCTCCAAGTGGAGCATGCCGAGAAAGCCGCAGCGAAAACCGAACCCGAGTGCCGCCGAGGACTCCGGCTCAAAAGAGAGACTGGCATCATTCAGCTTCAATTTCTCCAGAGCATCCCGCAAATCCGGGTATTTGGATCCATCTTCCGTATAGATGCCGCAATAGACCATACTCCGGGCCGGTTTATACCCGGGGAGAGGCTCCGCTGCCGGGGCCTGTGCCCCGGTGACGGTATCGCCGATTCGAGTATCCTGCACATTTTTTATGCTGGCGGTAAAGTAACCAACCTCTCCGCAGGACAGGCTCTCACACGGCTCCAGGCAGGTGGGCAGCAGATGCCCCACCTCTACCACTTTATAGGCGGCACCGGAGGCCATAAACTTCACATCCATATCCCTGCGCAGAAGGCCGTCTTTCACCCGAACCAGCACGACCACGCCCCGGTAGCTGTCATACTGGCTGTCAAAGACCAGCGCTTTCAAAGGTGCATCGGGATCCCCCTTCGGTGCCGGGACCTTTGCAAGTATCTCCTCCAGTACCGCCTGAATATTGATGCCGTTTTTCGCAGAAATCTCCGGCGCATCCAGGGCGGGGATTCCGATAATATCCTCAATTTCCGCCTTGACCCGGGCAGGATCCGCGGCGGGAAGGTCAATTTTATTGATAACCGGAAGAATCTCCAGGTCGTGCTCCAGGGCAAGGTAGGTATTGGCAAGGGTCTGCGCCTCCACTCCCTGGCTGGCGTCCACCACCAGGACCGCCCCTTCGCAGGCTGCCAGGGAGCGGCTTACCTCATAATTAAAATCCACGTGGCCCGGCGTATCGATCAGATTAAGCTGGTACTCTTTCCAGTGGAGAGTAACCGCCCGGGCCTTGATGGTAATGCCTCTCTCCCGTTCCAGATCCATATTGTCCAGGATCTGATCTTCCATGAGTCTGGCATCCACAGCACCGCACATCTCGATCAGCCGGTCGGAGAGGGTAGACTTCCCGTGGTCAATATGCGCGATGATAGAGAAATTTCGAATGTTTTCCTGCTTCATTCAATCAACCTGCCTGTCCGCAAAGCGGGTTCCCTGCCGTTTTTTTGCGCTGCGCAGCCGCCCCGCGCTTTCGCCTTTTCCCTTATTTCGCAGGGGCAGCGCCATACACCGGGGGACCGGCAGAAGGTTCTGTTTCCCGCCCCGTCGCCGGTAAATTTTGAGGCGGAGGCACCTGCACCGCTCACGGCCCCTGCCTGTCGGTGAGCAACTTGTCCATCTGCTCTGTCATTTCCCGCAAGTACCCGGACAACTGCAAAATCATCTGTCTGGCGATCTTCACCTGATCCACTCGGGATCGTCCAAGGAGAAAGTCTGCGGTCACACCGTAGAAATCACAAGCCCGGCAGACGAAAGTGAGTCCCGGTTCTTTGATGCCCCTTTCATAGCTGCTCAGGAGGCTCTGAGAGACATTCAGCTCCGCAGCAGCCTGCCGCTGGGTGATCCCTGCGTCCTTACGGAGCTGGGTGAGGATCGCGCTAAATTCTGCGGATTTCACTCTTTTCGCACACATAGCTTTCCCCTCTTTCCCTGGCGGCTTGCCTCATTATACAGGAAGGGGAAAAAATTGTAAACAGAAACTTGAATTTTATCGAAAAGATGCAGGAAGGCCCCCGCTTCTGATGTGGCGTGATTCAGTTCAGGGCAATCGCTTCATTCTGGAAGGGAAATGTGCTAAAATCCCACCAAAAAGTGATTGTCCCCTTATTGCATACCGATCAAAGTGTCACCTGTTTCAGATAGACTTTAATGGTAGAACCGTTACATCATCGAAGATTATGTGACTGCATTGAGGGCTGATTTATGTAAAAATGCATTGTACAAAAATCGAAGAAACCCTCACAGGCGTGGAACCTGTGGGGATTTTCTTACGTTCGGCAGACGTCCGATCCCAGTTTCAGTTGTTGTTGATTTTTGCAGCTTGGCTGGAAAAAGCCGAAGGATACAGTTCGCAGACTGAAGTATCAATCGGCTGAAAGCAAGTTGCGGTTCTAAAGACCCTGCATTGATTGTGGGTACGTATTCAGCGAGCCGGCAATTTGCACAAAAGATGCAGGGTCAAGATTGTG
>CAZGAM010000062.1:0-11093 GCA_964523685.1 uncultured Oscillospiraceae bacterium
AATTGACTTTCTTGCTATCCTAAAAAGGTGGAATTACTAACTTTCTGCCATTGGGGGTACTGCCGCTCCGTTTTTGTAGGTACAATTTTACACCGGGAATCACGGATAAGGGGAAATGATCGTTTCCCTTTTGTACCACAATTTCCATAAAGATCTGTTTTGAAATCTGTGCGTTTGAGAATGAACATTATGAAAAGGAGAGGGTATATTTGTGAATCAATACTCAGAAAAGTTATTTTCCTGCTTGGATTTTGTTCAAAAAAAGGTACATTTTGAGCCGGCGGTTGGGCTGATTCTCGGCTCTGGTTTGGGTCCTGTCGCGGATACGATGCAGGTTGTTTCCTCAGTGGATTATAAAGATATCCCAGGTTTTCCTGTTTCAACGGTTCCGGGCCATGCCGGAAGATACCTTTTTGGTTATATCCGGGACGTACCTGTTGTGTGCATGCAGGGGCGGGTGCACTATTATGAGGGCTTTGATGTACATGATGTGGTGCTTCCCGTGCGGGTAATGGGCCTTCTGGGCGTAAAATGTGTATTCCTCACGAATGCTGCCGGGGGACTGGATCCGGAGATGGAGACCCCTTCTCTGATGGTGATTCGAGATCAGATGATGTTCAATTTCCCCAATCCTCTGATTGGACCCAATCTGGAGGAACTGGGGCCTCGTTTTCCGGATATGAGTGAGATTTATGATGTGGCACTGCGCCGGATACTGCATAGTACAGCAGAAAAATTGAATATGAAATTGCAGGAAGGCGTGTATATTCAGCTTACAGGGCCCAGTTTTGAGACTCCCTTTGAAGTTCGCTATTATAGATCCATAGGGGGCAGTGCTGTGGGGATGAGCACCGCCTGTGAAGCAGTTGCTGCCAGGCATATGGGACTGAGAGTCTGCGGTATTTCCTGCATTACCAATAAAGGAGCCGGTCTTACAGCACAGCCGCTGACGCACCAGGAGGTTATGGAGGCAGGGCAGGTGATTGCCAATAGTTTTTCTTCTCTTGTGACAGCTGCTGTTCCTGCTATCTATGAAGAAATCAAGGGATCGCCCTGAGAAGGTATGCGCCTGCAGAGGGGCGGCAGGATGATCATGAGGCACAGAAGAGGAGAGCTGAAGTGATACGCTTTTATAACGGTCTGATTTTAGAGCCGGAAGGAATAACAGAAAATGAGGTTTGGGTGGACGGCTCAGTCATTACGTATGTAGGATCGGCAAAGGAGGAAATGCCGATTTTTGATCGAGAGATCAATCTGGATGGGAATTTACTGATGCCGGGGTTTAAAGATGCCCATACGCATTCCGGTATGACTTTTCTCCGCTCCGCAGCGGATGATTTGCCTCTCCAGGAGTGGCTGGAAAGGCAAGTGTTTCCGAGGGAAGCCAAGTTGACAGCCGAGAGTCTGGCAGCTTTTGTAAAGGTCGCCTTCCTGGAATATCTGGCAAACGGCATAACCGCATGCTTTGATATGTATTTTTTCCCGGATCAATTTGTTCAAGTGGCCAGAGACTGGGGCTTTCGCGCGGTTCTTTGTGAAAGCCTGACCTCCGGGGATGATGCGGAGAGAATCTATAGCCGCTATGAGAAGTACAACAATATGGGCCCGCTTGTAGGATATCGTCTGGGCTTTCATGCTGAATATACCAATGACATGCGGTCCCTGAAAACCGTGTCCGAGGCAGCCCACTATTTCAAGGCGCCGGTGTGGTGTCACAATTCAGAAACAGTGAGCGAAGTAGAAGGATGTCTGCAGCGCTATGGAGTTACTCCAACAAAACTTTTTGACGATCTTGGGATGTTCGATTACGGCGGAGGAGGATTCCATTGTGTCCACTTTACTGAGGAAGATATGGACATCTTTGTGAAAAGGGGTGCTTATGCCGTGCTGAACGCCTGTTCCAATGGAAAGCTTGCCAGCGGGATCTTCCCGCTGAAGAAGGCTGTGGAAAAAGGGGTGAAACTGGCAGTGGGCACGGATGGCCCTGCTTCCAATAATGCGCTGGATATGTTTCGGGAAATATATCTTATTAATATTTTATCCAAATTGCGTGAAAACGAAGCCTCGGCGGGAAATCCTGCCCTTATCTTGAATGCGGCAGTTTCAGGAGGCGCCAGGGCTATGGGCCTGTCAAATTGCGATAGTATTGCCCCGGGAAAACAGGCAGATGTCATTGTCGTTGATATGTACAAGCCCAATATGCGTCCCATAAATAATGTGGTAAAAAACCTGGTCTATTCCGGCAACCCATCCAATGTGAAGCTTACCATGATTGCAGGAACGGTCCGCTATGAGGAGGGCCAATTTTTTGTGGGTGAGAGTCCACGGATAGTGTATAAAGAAGCAGAAAAGTATGCGAAAGCTATTTTGGAAAGTTAGTGCAGCAGGCCGCCCAAGTCAATGTTGATACCCATGAGCAAGCGGCTGTCTGAGCCTCAGGAAGAGCCGGCAGCGCGTTCAAAATGGGCAACGGCAGATTTGTTCCTACTCCCTCTCTTCGAGTTTCGCCTTGAAGTTCACGGGATGCACAGAGCCAACTTTCAACCGGCTCCAGGTGTCAAAGGGATAAACCTCCCTGTTTTTAGGGGCTTACAAATTTGCGCTGGGTGAGATTCTGTGCAATCGAATTTGAATGAACTGGCTGGCAGCAAAGCGCATCTAGGTTTCAAATTAGATAAAGCCCGCTTGCGCGGGCTTATTTCTATGCCCTCTCCACAAAACGAAATGTTTCCAGGTTTGGGCACAAAACAGAAAACCTCTGGATGGCTGAGTGCTGCAGGAAGGTTCCGACTTGCCAGGCTGCCGCCAATACAATAAAATCGGAACGGCAGTGTGTGAATCAACACGCTGCTTTGCTTGCTTGTATCCGAGCCGAACGGAATGCCATTTTCACTGGAAGGAATAAGCAGGTCCTAAAGAGCACCTTCATGGGATAGAAGCCAGCTTTTTGCAGAGAGACCTCCAGAATAGCCTGTGAGAGAGCCGTCAGAACCAATGACTCTATGACAGGGAATAATAATGGAAATGGGATTTTTGCTCACTGCGTTTCCCACAGCCTGGGGAGACATGGTATAGCGGCCTAATTTTTCAGCCGCTTTTTTCGCCAAATTTCCATACGTAATTACCTCTCCGTAAGGGATTTCCAGCAGCAAATTCCATACCAGGTGCTGAAAATCGGTTCCGTAAGGGGAAAGTGGCAAAACAGCAGGATCCGGTTCTTCTCCCCCGAAATAGCTGTCCAACCATTGTTTGGTCTGCGTAAATACATCCAGAGCCGCATCCGGGAAATCAGAAAGAGCAAGCCCCGGAAACCAGAGATAAGACAAATGGTATCCATCGCTGACTAAAGTAAGCCGACCGAGGGGAGAGGGGTATTGGCTTGAAAACATGTCCATTCTCCTTTCTGCCATCAACCATGCGGTAGCCCCGGAAGAACAGCAGAAGAGGAACATCCACTGCGATCCGTCCGGATCCTCCAATAATCTGCATCCCCGGCGGGCTTGGCTGAATGGTGCGGCTGCCGACAAAAAGCAGAGGGGCAGTGAGTTTATGCTTTGGCAGGGGATTTTTGACTTGGCAGAGGTTTCGCCTTTTTATGACGTTTTTCCATAAAGTTCATCAACAAGATGGCAAAAAGGCACAAAGGCAGAGCGGACAAAACATCCACAGCGGAGTGTTGCTTTACAAAGACCGTAGAAATACTGATCAGGGCAGCTTGGAACACCATCCAAAACCGGGCCATGGGTGTACGGAACTTTTCAGAGTACCATAGTCCAACCGGCACAGCAACAGAGCCAAGCACATGCATGGACGGGCATACATTGGTGTTGGTGTCGAACGCATAGAACCAGGCGATAATCCGGGTCATGAAGTTATCCCGGGGGAAACTCTCAGGTCGAAGATTTTGGCAGGTGGGCCAGAGGATATATATCATTAAAGTAATGCCATAGGTCACAATAATGAACTGCATCATGCGGCGAAAGGCTTTTACATCACAGAAAAAGCTCCAAGCCAGACCACCGATTAAAAAGACGAACCAGTAAACATAAGGAATGAAGAACCATTCGCAAAAAGGGATTAGATCATCCAGAGGACACCAGATGGGTGTAAATCCGCTTGTAAGGCCGCCGCGCTCCAGCAGAAGAAACATCAGCCCATGAAAAGGCCAGTACAGCAGAAGAAGTACATGACGAAAGCGTGGCTGGGTCACATTGCTCAGACGAAGAGAACGATAATCAACCATGCGCATTCTCCTTCCTGGCGTCTATTTTGTTCAGCAACCGGATCATCCGGGGACGGTTGTAGCGTTGAATCATCATATAGGGGAGGTTTCCAAGGAGATTGTAAAGCAGAACGAACAGAACAGCCCAGGGACTATTCCACCACAGAAAGATCAGCAGACTTAACAGAATAAGGGCGAAATGGACAATTTCTGCTACGCAGGTCTCCTGAATCAGCTGCTGCAAGGTGCTGCTCTGACGGGTGTTGAGTTTTTTGCTGGGCATGAACCGTAAAACTTTGCTCATATCCGGTAATTGGTTTTTCCAGCGTCGTATCTGAAATTTTTCATAGAATTTACCGTCCTGCTCAAAGGGATAGCACTTGAAGGGAAAAGTATCCAGAGAGAATTGTCTTGGAATAAATTTTGCCACAAAGTTGGATAAAATTCCGATAACAGCCAGGTATAGTGCACTCCACCAGAACTTTTTCAACGAGGTTCTTCCTCCTGTGTGAGAAGTTGAACAATTGCCAGGGCTGCATCGCCTCCTGGATCCAGTGCTTTACTCATTTCCTGTAATTTCTGTTTATCCTGCAGCAGGTTTAAACAGGCGGAGGCCAGCTCTTCAGGGGAGTCTGCTGTGACAGCGCCGCCGCGTTGACAGAACCAGCGGCGATTTTGTTCCTCACAGGCGGCGACGGCATCTACTAAGACCATAGGCAGGCCTTTTACAGCGGCTTCTGCGGTGCTGATACCGCCGGGCTTGGTGAGAAAAAGATCGGCAGCATCCATATAAAGTGGTATTTGATCGCTGTAACCCAAGAGATGGACGCGTTTGTCATTGCCGAATTGACGGTTCAGGCGGCGAAACAGGCGCTGATTTGTCCCGCAGATGACCACAAGAGAAATATCCTGAGGCATCTTTTGTACGAGCAATTCTGTTACTTCATCTAAAGGGCCGCAGCCCATGCTGCCGCACATGGCAAGAAGGACAGGCTGCTGCTGGGGTAAACCAAGCAGAAGGCGGCTCTGTTTTTGATCCGTCTTTTGGAAAAATGCTCTGCGTACAGGGATACCTGGAACTACGTCGATTCGATCTGCCGGAATCCCCATGGAGACATGCTCTTCAATATCCTCTGCGGTCGGGAGGATGTATCGATCCATGATGCAATTATTGAGGGTGAAGATATAACCGTAATCAGTGGCGATGTAGCAGGTGATGACAGAGTCCTCCGGCCACATGCGCGTCATGCGGCTGACCATCAAAGAGGCGATTACATGGGGACATAATATGTAGTCATAGCCTTCCGATACGACAAAGGCATGAAGCCGTTCAGCGCCGGTGGACAGATACTGTACAATTAAGCCGTCCTCATCCTTGGGTTCTGAATGGCTTTCCATGAACCGGTAACCGGCCTTCCACGCAGTGGACATATACCGATAAAAGCGGGTATGCCATTTACTGACAAATTCAGATACCCGCTCAGACAAGAAGCTCAGAGCGTCTTCTATTTGGCAGGGGGAGCCATGTTCTTCAAAGACTTCTTTCAGCGACTCTGCAACACTGTTGTGACCTTCCCCTGTGTTGCAGGTCAGGATTAATATGTTCATGAATAGTGTCCTCGAAAGGAAAAATTGCATTTACGCGTATTATAATATAAGAAATTGCCGATTCCGTCAAGCATTTCCTCATATGACAATGTTGGCGCAATCGGCCGGTATCTCTGTGCATTGCTCCATGCCCGTTTTTATCCTTTGAATAGTTTTCGTTGGCTTTCTGCTGCTGTAGTCAGCGACCCGCAGCAACCGTTTTTGGGGTATAATCCCGGAGGAGCGTCAGCCGTTTCCCTGGAACAGGTCAAAAGCCAGACCGTGACGCAGGCCTCTGTCGCTGATGGTCATTTCAGAAACATCCAAACGATGGAGAATCACGTCCACTAGGCAGGCTCCCGCTAAAATCACGTCAGCCCGCTTCGGCTGCAGACCGGGGATGGAGCGGCGCTGCTCGAGGGTGTGTGTGCTGTATAGTTCAATTTGGGCACGGACATCTTCTCTGGTGAGCGTGGAGCCCTGGATAACAGCGGGATCGTATGCAGCCATTTTGTGCTTGACTGCCCCCATGGTGGTGACGGTTCCACCCATGCCTACTACCTGTACAGGACGCCCGGCAACACCCGCTTTTGCCAATTCCCTGTCTATCTGCGCTTTCACGGCATCGATTTTTTCAGGGGTGACTGGGTCGGGCCCCAGATCATTTTCAGATATACGAATAGAGCCGAGGTTGACACTGAATCGGTGCAGAAGCTTCCTGCCCCTGCCGAAGATAAATTCTGTACTGCCTCCGCCCGTGTCAAAAACGACTAGATCCCCGTCCGGCAGGGGCAGGGAGGAGAGGGCGGCGAGATAAGACAGGCGGGCTTCTTCTTTCCCCGGGAGAATCTTTACTTCTAGACCGCATACATCCCGGACACGCTGAACAAACTCTTCCCGGTTGGAGGCAGTACGCAGTGCCATGGTACCAACAGCCACAATCTGTTCCGCCCCTTCTTCCAAAGCTTTCGCATGGAAAGCTGCCACAGAGGCTGTATTGCGATCCAGTGCTTCCTGACTGATGATGCCGGTTTTATCCAGACCTTCCCCCAGCCGGGTAATGTCATTGGTGTCGATCACAGTACGGATTGTACCGTTATCGGCTAATTCTCCCACAAAGAACTTGATGGAGTTGGAGCCGATATCAATAACTGCCTTTCTGCTCATGGCTGTCTATGCCTCCAGGATCCCTGCCGCCTGCTTTAGTCAGGGGAAAAACAGTCAGTACAGGTTTTCGAACCATTGCCATGATCATAGAGCATAGCCGGTCCGGTTGGGAACGCCATGGAAAGCGGTTTCCCCCATTTTCAGGGCCGATTCTCTTTTGGTATATGTCCGCGTCCATCCTACGAGTGCGGTTCTGCCGATTTCCAGAACCGGAGTGTCTGCAGCTTCGCGCACTGTCGTCTTTCCGGCGATTTGAACGTTTCTTGGAAAAGCAGGGCATCCGAGGGGAGTGAGGCGGCACGGAGACGGTTTGTGGCATTGACTGGCTATGCGTCCAGGTATCCTTTTTCCCCCTGGAGAGCTTCTGGCAATATACTTTTCCAGATGTTCTGCAGTCGGCTCTGCATCCCTGTTTCCACCGGGAAATCATGGCAGCCAAAATTCTTTTCCTCAGGAAGGAAAGACCGATGCCCTGTTTCGTTCCGCTTCCTGCGCAGAGATAACGGGCGGCTTTTATCAAGCGAATTACACAATTGCCACGTCCAATTGCCCAGGCTCTTTGTTAATTTTTGGATACTTTTTCTGTTGCCAATACAAAAGGAAAATGCTAGAATTTTGCTTATGGATATTTCTGTTTTAATCAACCAGATGATGGTTATGCTGTCGCTCCTCCTGCTGGGATTGTTGGGGGCGAAGGCAGGCGCCATGGATGAAGAGACGACGAGAAGCCTGAACCGATATGCTATGATTTTTCCGCAAAGCGCAATGCTCCTGAGCAGTGCGCTGAATATGGAAACGGGCATACCTTTAAGTCAGATATTGGGGATCCTGCTGGCAGGGTGCATCATGTATGCGCTGCTTATCGCATTTGGCTTTATGGTTACCCATTTCTTTCGGGTTGACCACCAGTTGCGGAGGCTGTATGCCTACATGGTCATGTTTGGCAATTCGGGATTTATGGGCCTGCCTATTCTGAATGCCCTTTACGGAGACCAGGGTGTGCTCTACGGCGCTTTGTTGAATGTTCCTTTTAGTCTGGTGAATTTTACCCTCGGAGCCTCTATGCTCAGCGGGGGAGAAAAGACGACGTTTAACTGGCGTCAAATACTCAGTGCTCCCATGGTTGCATCTTTTGTGGCTGTTCTGCTGGTCTGTGTACACATTCCCGTTCCAGACCCCCTTGTTCAGGCGGTGGACTTGCTGGGAGATGCGATTGTACCGCTGTCCATGATGATTATAGGAGCCTCCCTTGGCAGTTCTACCTTAAAGGAGACGTTCGGGGACTGGCATCCCTATGCGTTTGCTCCCTTGAAACTGATTGCAGCGCCTGTCTTTCTCTGGGCTGTGATGAGGCCGTTGATCCATGACAAACTGCTTTTTCAGGTCATGATTGTGCAAACAGCCATGCCGGTTGCATCCACAGCCACCATGTTTTCCATGCGGTATAACTGCTATCCAAAGGTCGCCTCTCGAACTGTTTTTGTGAGTACCGTGCTCTCGGTCGTCACCATTCCCATTGTTTGCTGGCTTCTGCTTGGGTAATTTTGGAGGCTGATGCCCCCTCGATTTATTCTGCGTCGCGCTTTTCGGGCTGTTTGCCCCCAAAGGAGGAGACGATGGGATCACAGCCTGGCGAGAGGCGCGATAGCTCGTTCGAAATATTGCGCTGTTGGGTTCATGAGGCGAAAGCATAGGGGATCCCAAAGCGAGCCTTATACTTTTAGGCTTGCCAAAAACCCGATACGCAGTTGCCATTTGTTCTGCCTTTCGCCTGCCATCTACGAAGCAAAAGCTTTGTAGTTTTACAGCTCGAAATAGAAAGTTTTGAGGCGTGAAACTATGGAATTTTTATATCTGCTGGAGGATCTGCGAACGCCTTTCTGGGATAGGGTGTTTTCTGCCCTTACTTTCCTGGGGGGAGAGGTCGTGTTTATTGCCCTTGCTATCGTCGTGTTCTGGTGCATAAACAAAAAGGACGGCTACTACCTGATGGCTGCGGGACTGGGGGGAACCGTCATCAGCCAAACCCTGAAGATTGCCTGTCGGGTCCCGAGGCCCTGGGTGCGGGATCCGGCGTTTACGATTGTTGAGTCTGCCAGGGAAGGAGCAGGAGGTTATTCTTTTCCCAGCGGTCACAGTCAGACCGCAGTAGCAGCACTGGGGGGAACGGCGCGGTTCGCAGGAGGGAAATGGATCCGCACGGTGTTGTGGATTCTGGCGGCAGCCGTCTGTTTTTCCCGAATGTATCTGGGCGTTCATACTCCGGCAGATGTAGCGGCTGGAGCGCTGATCGGGATTCTATTGGTGTTTGGCCTGTATCCTCTTTTTCAAAAAGACAACCCGAAGATCATGGATGGGATTTTCCTGTGCCTGTTGGCCATGTCGGCAGCGGCCTGCTTTTTTTCTGCCCATGTTCCCGCTGGGGCAGATCCAGATAATTTGGCAGAGTTTCAGAAAAACAGTTATACCCTGCTGGGTGTGTTAGCAGGTGTGGTTGTCTCAGCTCCTATCGAGAGGCGGAAAATTCAATTTGAACCCCGCGCTCCCTGGTGGGCGCAGGTCTTGAAGTGCCTTCTGGGATTGAGCCTTCTTATGGGTATCCGCCTAGCGCTGAAAGCGCCGCTGAATGCCTTGTTTGGCGGCAGTCAGATAGCGGATGCGCTGCGGTACATGATCATGGTCATGGCTGCCATTCTGCTGTGGCCGTTGACATTCTCGTGGTTTGCAAAAGGATGCCCGCTTAGAAAAAAGGGAGGAGATCAAACGTGATGGCCGTTCTGCTTCTGATCCTGCTGCTAGCGGCTGGAGTCCTTGCCTGGACCGTCACTCGTGATTCTTCTCTGGAACCAAAGGATTTTCCAGAGTCGTCTAATGACCTTATTACCCCTCTGGGGGTGACCATGCTCTCAGGACATCGCGCCGGAGGCGGTATGGCGCCGGAAAATACCATGCGTGCGATTCGAACCAGCGCCGGGAAGGAAGCATATCACCTGGATGGCTTTGAGTTTGATGTCCACCTCACTGCGGATGGCGTTCTGGTGCTGCTTCATGACAGAACACTGGATCGGACCAGTGATGCGGCAGAAGTATTTGGGGAGACGGGCGTGGATGTGGGAAGCAAAACCTTCGAACAGCTCCGGAAGCTCAATATGGGAGCAAAGTTCACAGCGGAAGATGGGGCTATGCCTTATGCCGATTTGAAGGCAGACCAAGTTCCGGAGGATCTGCGCATTGTCAGTTTGAAGGAAGCGCTGACTTATCTGGAAAAGACAGGTCCCTTTCACTATATTATTGAGATCAAAGACGGGAACAAGCGAGGTTATGAGGCTGCGGACAAACTGCATGATACCCTGCAGGAACGGGGCTGCATGAGCCGAGCGGTGGTGGGCACTTTCCACAACGAGGTTACTTCTTATATGGACAGGACTTATCCGGATATGCTCCGCAGTGCCGGAGTGAAGGAAGTGGTCCAGTTCTACTTCAGCTCCCTGCTCGGTCTAAATTTAGACCGAGAGAGTCTCCATTATACGGCACTGCAGATACCCACGAGGGATTATTTCGTGAATTTAGGCACCAGCCGGATGGTGAATTATGCTCATGAGAGGGACGTGGCAGTACAATATTGGACCATCAATGATAAAAAGGAGATGGCAAGACTTCAGAGTATAGGCGCAGATGCCATTATTACGGACTATCCGGATATAGGTGCGGAAATTCTGCATCAGCCGGAATAAGCATGTGTTTGGAAATAGGGATCGGAACGATCCGGTTGGGTGTTCTGGAAGAAGTGTTTGTAGGGAGGAAAAATGCTGAAACTCGGTCAGAATGTGAAATGCTCCCAGAGGACGCAACCAATGGGAGCTGCCAGGTATGATTCGCTAATAGGAGGGGCTTTTCATAGGAAGTAAGACCGGGTCCTGCCTGACAATTGAGCCGGAGAAAGGGGGGCTTTTCAGTACCTGCGGTGTCTGGGCGGTTACGCCAGAAGACGAGAAATCGCGGGCCATATGCAGGCTATCCGAGCTTCTGCGGCAAGAAGAACACCATGCTGGTATGGTTCAGCCCGTCTCTGAGAAGATGTTTGACCCTTTTCCATGCCGCTCTGCAGGCATAAGCG
>CAZGAM010000063.1:0-11074 GCA_964523685.1 uncultured Oscillospiraceae bacterium
CTCATACCCCTTTGCGTTGACTATGTCGTGCATCTTTTGTTTCACGCTGTCTGAAGCTGGACCCTTGAACAATTGCTTGCGGTATTTCTTAACCGGCACAATGTGTATCTTAGCTGTACTTGCGCCTGTTGTGACTTTAGGCAATGCCTATGGGGGTCAAAGGTCGCGGAGGAACGCCGTCAGGCGCAAGTCGTTCCTACGACTGGGCAGTTATAAGCCCTTTTCCTTTATGGGTAGTTGACTAAGAAATACGTCAATGGCCAATGGTATCTGTACGAAACCAGGACCATCTACGATTATGTTGGAATTCTTGGAAAGATTCCAACGGAATGGTTGGTGCCGAGAAAGCACATCTCGAAAAAGCCCATTACAGAAGCAGAAGGGCAGAAAGGAGGACAGCCGATCAACACTCCTGGAAGAGCACAATTCCAGGACGATTGACTGATCGCCTGTATGGAACAAATTACGCAAATTATGCAAACACTTGGTCAAACAGCTTCCCTGGCGGCAGATCTGTCCCGCTATGTGCTGCCCGTGATCGCCGTACTTATTGTAGCCAGATGCATTATCAGCATGCTCCGTGAACGATATGACCCGGAAACCTGGGCTTATCTCTATCTGAACGGGAATGTAATGGTCCCTCTTCGGCACTGGGAGTGCATTTTGGGCCGGTCGAAGAGTGTGGACGGACGAATTGACGATCCCTCTGTAGAGCGGCTGCATGCCTGCGTTATCCGGGCTCCGGAAGGTGACTGGACTGTCTATTCCCTCGGGAAGGGAAGGTCCTACGTAAATGGAGAGATGGTTCCGGCGGAAGGTGCCTCCATCCAGGATGCGGATGTTCTGACTCTGGGAAAGGTTTCTGCCCGCTTTGTGGATCTGACGGAGCAGGAACGCTCGTCTCTGCTGAAATACAGACATGCCCCCGGCCGCCGTGTAAAACCATGGATCACACTGGCTTTACTCACGATATTTCAGGCTCTTCTTCTGCTGCAGCAGCTTACTTACAATGAGGAGGCCGGATTTGGCGTAATTATGGCTTTTGCCGTTCTTGCCACCGTCCAATGGGGCTATTTCATTGTACTGCGCGCCTCCGGACAGCGGGGTTTTGAGCCGGAAATACTGGCCTTGTTCCTGTCCAGTGTAGGGGTATCGGTCGCCGCTTCCAAGACGCCCGATGATATGTTCAAGCAGATTGTTCTGCTGCTGGCTGCCATCGGGTTATATATCTTCATGTGCCTTTGGATTCGAAATCTGGACAGAGTGAAATCTGTACGTCTGTATGCTTTTATTGCCTCCATCGGCATGCTTCTGGTAACTTTAATGATTGCCCCGGAGCACAACGGAGCCCGAAGCTGGATTATGTTTGGTAACATCTCCATTCAGCCATCGGAGCTGGTCAAAGTGCTGTACATCTACGCAGGTGCCGCCACGCTGGATCGGCTGTTTGTAAATAAAAACCTGATCTTCTATATTGCCTTTTCAGCCGGCTGTGTAGGGCTGCTGGCTCTTATGGGTGACTTTGGCACGGCACTGGTGTTTTTCGTCACATTTTTGGTGATCTCCTTTATGCGTTCTGGCAGCTTTGCCACCGTATTTCTCGCGGTCGCCGGCGCTGTGCTGGGGGTAATGCTGGTACTGACCATAAAACCCCATGTGATAGAACGATTCCAGACCTGGGGGCATGTATGGGAAGATGTGGACGACAACGGCTACCAGCAGTCCCGTGCACTCACTGCCGCTGCCAGCGGTGGCCTGTTTGGCCATGGTGCAGGCGCCGGATGGTTCATTGGCATCACCGCAGCGGAAACAGATCTGGTGTTTGCCGTACTGATAGAAGAACTCGGCCTCATCACCGCTCTTTGCTGTATGGTCTCTCTACTTGCTCTGGCGGTATTTGTGGTAAAAAGCGCCTCTGCCGACCGCTCTTCCTACTTTGTAATTGCCGCTGCGGGCGCCATGAGCATGATGCTTGTGCAGCTGTGCCTCAATGTGTTTGGTTCCCTGGATATTCTTCCCTTTACAGGGGTTACATTCCCCTTTGTGTCCATGGGCGGAACAAGCCTTCTCTCCTGCTGGATGCTGCTGGCCTTCGTCAAGGGATGTGATACCCGGGCCAATGCCAGCTTTGCTGTCGTGCGCCCGGAACGCTTTACCGGCGGTGTCGGTGTAGACGACGAAAATAACGAGGAAGAAGAATCTTACAACGATTATTACAGCTATTCTCCTATCGTATGAGTTTCCTGGTGCACTGGAATTCCTTGAATTCCCCTTGGAACCAGCTTCTGGTGGAGAGCGCCGGAAAAGACCCTGTATCGGGTCATTTCAAACTGTCAGATGCCGGGAGAGAAAATGCCGCCGGTATCCAGAAATTTCGTAAAGGAGGCGATGGTACCCTGTTCCCTGTCTGAGAGACAGGAACAGAAAGGAACCAACTGAAATGAAAAAAGTTACCAATCGTGCCATCGCCCTGCTCCTGCTGGTGGGTCTCACCCTGACCGGCGCAGGTGTTCTCATCTACCGTTTGATTGTAGACGGCGGTGACTGGGCTACATTCTACGCCAATCAGAGCATCTATTCCGATGGTGTTTTAAACCGGGGCAGCGTATCGGACAGAAATGACGTTGTTTTGGCCTCTGCCGGTGATGAGGGTTTTCACTACGCGGACAGTTCCGATGTCCGTAAAGCATGCCTGCATACCGTAGGGGATCTGGGCGGAAATATCGGAACCAGCATTCTCTCCATGTACCGGGCGGATTTTGTGAATTATTCTTTCTTTACAGGAACCACTTCTCAGGCCGCGAGTATGAAACTTACCTTGGATGCAGATGTCTGTGCTGCCGCCTATAATGCGATAGCAGGCAAAAAAGGTACTGTGCTGGTGTACAATTATAAAACAGGGGAGATCCTGTGCATGGTATCAACCCCCACCTGGGATCCGGAAGAAGGCATTACATTTGACCCCAATGATGCAGCGTATGAAGGCGCTTTTATTAACCGGGCTCTCAGTTCTACCTTCACCCCAGGATCTGTCTTTAAATTGGTGACCATGGCCGCCGCGATTGAGAATATTCCTGACCTCTGGCAGCACACCTTCACCTGCGATGGCGATACGGTGATCGGCGGGCAGCGTATAAAATGCTCCGGGGTACATGGAACCATCAACGTGGAGCAGGCGCTGGCGCATTCCTGCAACGTAGCTTTTGGGGAAATTGCCTCTCTTCTTGGCGGCGATGTAATCAGCAGCTATGCGGAAAAATACGGTTTGACCTCCCCGCACACCCTCAATAATAAAATCCCCACCGCATCCGGCAGTGTACCCAGTGCTGGACAGGATCTGGGAAGCGCCGCTTGGGAGGGGATCGGCCAATATGAGGATCTGATCAATCCCTATGCCTTTTTACGGCTGATGGGCGCCATCGCCAATGGCGGACTGTGCGTGGAGCCAACGCTTCTCTATGGAAAAGGAGCCGGTTCCGTTCAGCTCATGGACCCGGCTACGGCGCAAGTTCTCTCGGAGATGATGGCATACAATGTACAGAACGAATATGGCGGCAGTGGAAACTTCCCCGGCCTGGAGCTTCATGCCAAGACCGGTACAGCTGAGACCTATGGTGGGAACCATGCCTGGTTTGCAGGCTTTATCACCAATGCCAATGCCCCCTACGCCTTCGTGGTCCTGGCGGAACGGGCCGGAACCGGTTTTTATGTAGCGTCTCCCATTGCCAACGCTACCCTGCAAAAAGCTGTGCAGAAAGCCGGCTGATCCTTCAGAGAGAACGCGGACATGATTGATATATCCCTTCAGAATGTAAAGAAGAGTTTTACGGGCACAGAAATCCTCCACGGCGTTAGTTTTGACATCTGTTCCGGGGAGCGGGCTGCCCTTCTGGGACCTAATGGAGCGGGGAAAACAACGCTGCTGCGCATTCTCACCGGGGAACTGGAGCCTGACGAAGGCACGGTCATGTTGGCTCCAGGGAAGCGGGTGGGACTGATTTCACAGATCCCTCTCTATCCAAATGAATATACTGTGGAAGATGTGCTCCGCTCTGCATTTCGTCACTTGGATGCGATCCGGGAACAGATGACGGCTTTGGAATCTTCCATGTCTTCCGCCCCATCCAAAGAAATTTTTGACCGGTATGACCATCTGACAGCCGAATTTGAGCGTTTGGGAGGCTACAACACAGAGTTTGAACTTAACCGCGTCGCCAATGGCCTGGACCTGTCTGACGGCATGCGCCGACAGAGTTTTGACAGTCTCTCCGGCGGGGAAAAAACGAGGGTAAACCTGGCCAGACTGCTACTGGAAGATACGGAAATTTTACTTCTGGACGAGCCAACGAACCATCTGGACCTGAAAAGTACCCAATGGCTGGAGGAGTTTCTCCTCAAATTCAAGGGTACCGTTCTCATCGTCAGTCACGACCGGTGGTTCCTGGATACCGTTGTTCAGCGTACCATAGAACTGGACGGAGGTGTTTGCTCTTTTTTTGCCGGCAACTACAGCTTCTACCTGGAGGAAAAGCAGCGCCGCTACGAAGAACTTCGGCGGCAGTATGAAAAAAACCAGAAGGAAATAGCTCATCTGGAAGAAGCCGCCAGGACTCTGCGGCTATGGGCCTTTCTGGGGAACGACAAACTTTATAAGCGCGCGTTTTCCATGGAAAAGCGCATGGCAAAATTGCAGACGGCAGCTCCTGGCCCTGTAAAAAAGAAAGCCCTGACAGCCCGTTTCAAGGAGCAGGAATTTTTTGGGGATGAGGTGCTGACGGTTCGGGATTTGAGCAAATCTTTTGGAGAAAAACTTCTTTTTCAACATCTGGATCTGCTGATCAGGCCGGGAGAGCATGTAGCCATCATGGGTGACAATGGAAGCGGAAAGTCCACACTGGTGAAGATCATTCTGGGGGAGCTGACTCCTGACAGCGGCTATACCCGAATTGGCCCGTCTGTTCGAACCGCCTACCTGCCGCAGCAGATTACTTTTTCCCATCCAGAACGAACATTGCTGGATACCCTGCTGTATGAAGACAAAGAACAACCCCAGCAGGCCAGGGACCGACTGGCTTCCTTTCACTTTTCTGGGGAGGATGCCTTGAAGACGGTAGGCAGTCTCTCCGGCGGAGAACAGAGCCGACTCCGGCTCTGTATGCTCATGAAATCGAATATTAACTTTCTCGTGCTGGATGAACCAACCAACCATCTGGATATCGCCAGCAGAGAGTGGATTGAGCGTGCCCTGGACGACTACGGCGGTACCCTTTTATTCGTCAGCCACGACCGCTGGTTCACGGATCGATTTGCTACAAGGATCTGGGAAATAAACAGAGGAACTTTGACGGACTATGTTGGCAGCTACCATGATTTTGAACAGTACAAAGCCAGACAGCTTCAGCTCAGCCACATAGAAAAGCACAAAGAGACCAAAAGCAAAGCCGCCAGGCCCGCCAGAACAACGGATGCATCCAAGCAGATCGCAAAAGTGGAACGGGAAATTGAAAAGCTGGAAGCTTCCCTGGAGGATATCAACAAACTGGAAGCGGAGAATGCTTCAGACTATCATAAACTCATGGAGTTGGATCAAGAGCGTAGTACCCTTCAAAGTCAGCTGGATGCACTGTATACAAAATGGGAGGAACTTTCCGACTTATGAAAATATTCCTTCTCTGCGCAGGTATCTTTGCCATTTTGAGTATATTTCTCCAGTTTTTCCTGACTGGATATCAATTCACAGCCGCCCTTTCCGCCGGTGCGGCTGTGTTCTTTCTCCTGTTCGCGTTTCTCAGCAGCCGAAAAACGCCTGCAGCGAAATGGCTGCGTGTTTCCCTCCTTCTGCTTCTGGCCATTGGATTCGGCTGTTTCCTGGCCGCTGAAATACCCGTACTGTCCGACTCTCGATCCGATAAGGATACCCATGCACCTTGTCTGATTGTATGTGGTGCCGGTGTGAATGGCTCTATCCCCTCCCGCTCCCTGCTGGATCGACTGCAGGAGGCCAAACTCTGGCTGGATGAAAATCCGGAAAGTACTGCTGTCCTCTCCGGAAGCCAGGGACCTGGTGAAGACATCTCGGAAGCACAGGCCATGTATGAATGGCTCACTGCCCAGGGGATCGCACCACAGCGCCTTTTTATGGAGGAGAATGCAAAAAGCAGTTATGATAACATCGCCAATTCTCTGCTGATTCTGCGGGAAAATATGACTTCCGTGCAGAAAGTTGCTATTTTATCCAGTGACTATCACCTGCACAGGCTTCGCTGCATAGCAGAAAAACTGGGTGCAGAGCCGGTCATGGTGTCCGCTCGGACCAGTATCTATTCTCTTTTCCTAAACTATGCCATCCGCGAATCCTTCGCCATGTGGAAGTTCTGGCTTTTCGGTACCTGAAAATTTCTGCCATCCGGTGAGACAGTACGGAAACGCCCATCAGGTGCTCTTCACAGAGGTAGGTGTGTTTTTGTATATTACTCTACATAAAATTCTGTTATAATAATTTTGGTAAAGATTTCTGGAAGTTAGTATAAAAATCATCGGGCTGGTTTTATATGCATAAACCCTCCCGATGGTTTTGATTTTCTTGTGATTTTGTGGTTTTGTGGTTTTACAGCCGGAACGGATGTGCACGCATCCCCTCCTGGAGACAGCAGGGCAGGCATTCACGATTTTTTCCGTTTTTTCCATCGCTTCTGAAGTGCTCTCTTATGACGGCACAGTTTCTCCTGACAGGCAGAACAGGTAAGGCTTCCATTGGATTTTTCATAAAACCTCTCCGGATAGAGGGCATAGGTCACTTCCCAGCGCACCAACAGAGCCAGAGCCATAACGACAAGGCTCCATGTATAGACACTTGGAACGAGTAGCAGCGGAGTAAACATCATCGCATAATCCCAGTTGTAGATCCTGCAGGTGGTGCAGCATTTGTTTTTCATGAACCAGGTTTGGAACGGGCAGAAAAAAAGAATGCAAATAATATCGCATACAGAATATACAAGGCTTATGAGCAGAAGCTGCTCCTCATCCAGCAGTTCGTCAAAATAAAGGAGTGCAAGGATTCCATTCAAAATCAGCCAAGCTGCTAATACCAGCAGAAGCCTCTGCCTGCCTTTTTCCGGTAGGAAGCCTGTAGGACGATAGTTTTTCTTAAACTGTTTCTGACAGCCCATACTCTCCAGACGGGAGGGGAAAAAGCGAAACAGCATTTCCACAGCAAATACCAGCCAAATAATATTGCTGATCCAGTTCGGTTCCAGCAGTCTTGGCAGTACACTTTCCTTTGGCCTGGCATTACCCTTGGTATGACCGAGAATATACAAACCAGTTGCCGCCAGCAGCAAAACAGAACGATACACCAGTTTTGCATAAAGCAATAAGCGTGTTCGTCTTTGTGTTTTCTCCATCTGTCGGTCACCTCCTTTGACATTCCCACTGTCTCCGGAACCCAAACCGTTACAGCCTGTTTGTTCTCTGGCGAATGAGCAGGGACTTTCGAAAACCTAAAGATTCTGTGAGAACTGCCACAAGAGAGACAGGTCTGCCTCTTCTATGCGGCCGCTGTCGCTGGCAGCAGCTACCGCGGGGTCCAAAGGCAGGCGTACCGTGTTTCCGATTCCCAGTCGCATTGCCTGCTCTTCCAAATGGCTTTCCCCGAAGACAGGCAGTTTCTGTCCACAGCAGGGGCACTCATACCAAGCCATATTTTCTACCAGCCCGAGCACCGGAACATGCATGATCTGTGCCATATTCACGGCTTTCTCTACAATCATGCCAACCAAATCCTGAGGAGTTGTTACGACTACGACCCCGTTGACCGGCAGCGACTGAAACACAGTTAATGGCACGTCTCCTGTTCCTGGCGGCATGTCCACAAACAAGTAGTCCAACTCACCCCATATGACATCTGTCCAGAATTGCTTCACTGCAGAGGCAATCACCGGCCCCCGCCATACCACCGGATCCGTCTCATTATCCAGCAGCAGGTTGATGCTCATGATTTTGACACCGCATTTGCTTACCAGGGCGGGCATGCCCTGTTCCGTGCCGTAGGGCTTGTCATGAATCCCAAAGGCCATCGGGATAGAAGGTCCTGTAATATCCGCGTCCAATACGCCTACTTTTTTCCCGGCTTTTGCTCTGCTGACTGCCAGCATGGATGTGACCATGCTCTTGCCCACGCCACCCTTGCCGCTGACAACAGCAATCACTTTGTTAACATGGGATAATTCATTAAGCGGTTCCAGCAGACTGGATGACCCGTCTCTCTCAGCGCAGTCCGCACCGCAGTTTTCGCAATTGTGGGAACATTCCTGACTCATAATTCCACTCCCCTCCTATCTGTTCCGCGCCCCTTCAGAATGTATTCTTCATCGAATTGTCGTTGAAAAAGCCTGCTTGAATACAAATGACTCTTTCCCAAGCATAACGTAACATAAAACAAAATCTTCCTGTTATTTGCTGAAAATCGGAGCCGCTGGGAATTTCCAGCGGCTCATTTAAACGCAAAAACCTACGTATCGAATACCAGTCTGCTCCTGACAATCTCAGGTTCCGGTGCTCGAAAGCCGCCGCAAATCCGTTTGTAAAGGATGCTCACAACACCCAAACCAACAACGGACAGCAGTACAGCTCTCCAGGCGGGCCAGTTTGTCCAGAGTTGGGTCAGGAGTGCATTGACAACTGTCACCGTAAAGGCGCCCAAAAATATTTTTTTCAGATTCTTTTTACGGAACAGCTCACGAACCTTCCGTTCCGGAAACACTGTTTTGTATACTCCGCAAAACAGCGTCAGCAGAAAAATTGTCTGCAGAAGGAAAGCAAGAAGTGCGCCCCAGAGGGGCGACAGGGCTGTTGCCAGGGCCGTAGGAACCGCACCGACCGCCCACAGGGGGAGCAGGATGGTTCCCTTGATCACAACGGGAAGATGAATGAACCAGCTGCGGATGGCGTCTGCCAGAGAAATGCGCTCATAGCTGTCCAGCTCTGCCAGGAATCTTCTCCCCGATGACGGATTCTGTTCCTGAGCGGATTGGCGCGGAACAGAATCTTTTGCCTGGAACAGTTCAGCCGGTTCAAAGGTCTCATGCACAGCCACTCCTGCTACCAGAACCGCAGCGGCAAGGCCTGCTGCCACTTTTTTTCCTTTTCCCCGCTTATTTTTTGCTACCCGCACACATCCACCTCCTTTTGCATCTGCTGGATGGCTATGGTTAGAACGCCAAGGATCGATTCCCATCACCATATCAGTATATCACACCCTGCTTCCGGTTGCAAAGGTTAATTTCCATCAGCCAGGTCCTTTTCTAATGCCTGCCGAACTGCCTCTCCCAAATCTTTCGTGGACAAAGCGGCCACTTCTTCCTTTGGGATGCAGGCGCAGAAATGCAGAGAAATGTCCGTATGTTTCCACGGTGCCCGCTCATGTACAAGCTGAGTTCCCTTTAACGTAGCGACTACTACAGGCACCTTAGCCTTTTGTGCGATTTTAAATACAGCATTGTGGAAGGGGAGCAGGCCCTTCCCTTTGTTGCGGGTACCCTCCGGATAGACGCCCATACTCACTACATCATTCTTCAGAAGATCGGCGGCTTCATTGATCGTCGCAATCGCCTTGCGGGGATCTTCCCGATCGATGACCAGAAAATTAGCCATATGAATATACCGCACCAGGGGAATCTTCATATTTTCTGCTTTGGTCACAAAAGCAAGATCCACCCCGCGCCTTCGCAGGGACCATATGATTACGATGGGATCAAAGTTGGATCGATGGTTCCCCACCAGAAGAAACCGACCATCCGGGATATTCTCCCAGCCTGTCGTGTGAATTCGCAGTCTTCCAACCCGGCAGATCATCCCGAGGAAGTGCAATATGATCCCCCTGGCAACCGGGTGATTTTCTTTTACCGGCTTATTCAGATCAACGGTAAGGGACATTAACCATACAAAGAAAATCCACGCGAGCAGAAAAAGCACCGCCCACAGTATAAAAAACAGCACAAAATACAACAGGTTGACGATGCCCTGATGCCTGCTCAAAATTGTACTCACAAGAGCTGGGATGAGCGCCAGTATGTAAAAAGGCCAGAAGACTTTCTCCAGTCCGTCTTCCCGTTTCAACATGATTTTGCCTCCATTGCCTGTTTTCCGCCGCCCCGTGCTGAGAAAAAGACAGCGCCGCTCATTCTGTCATTCCCCTCGCAGAGCCCAGGAGCAGCCCGGGCTTCGTTTCCTTGCCGATCCAACTCAACCGGTCTTCCCTGTGGTACCCAGCCGTGCTGATTGAAGTCCAGGTGATGTCCGGCTGTACAGAATTTTCTGCTCCGCACTAATAGCAAAAAAATATAATGAAAACTCCTGCGGTTTATGCGCACCCAACGGACGAACATAACGCAGGAGATGTTCAGAAACAACGGGCCAAGCGCCCGTACTTTTTTAGTTGATCATTTTGGCAACTTCAGCTGCCAGGTCGTCCTGGCGCTTTTCAATGCCTTCGCCTCTCTCATAACGGATATAGCCCTTGACCTTAACAGGTGCACCGACTTCCTTTTCCACAACTGTCACATGGGCCTGCACATCTTCACCCGTGCCCTTCACATAAGCCTGCTGCAGAAGGCAGATCTCCTTATAATACTTTTCAATGCCACCCATGACAATCTTTTCCAGGATGGCATCCGGCTTTTTCGCATTTTTGGGATCCTGCTTGGCCTGAGCAAGACGCACTTCCTTCTCATGGGCAACAAAAGCATCATCCACCAGGGACTTATCCAAATACTGGGGGCGCATGGCGCATACCTGCATAGCCACGTCCTTGCCCAGCTGAATGACAGCGTCTGCCGTGCTGGCAGTGTCCAACGTGATCAGCACGCCAACTTTCCCGTTCATATGCACATAAGGCACATTCACGCCTTCGGCTACCCGCTCAAACCGACGAATCTGGATATTCTCCCGCAGAGAGAGAAATACCTCGTTCTTGGCATCAGCAACCGTCTGTTTGCCATCCACCCAAGGGCACTGCTGCAGCGCTTCCAAGTCGGAAGGGTTCTCCTTGGCGATAACTTTTGCCAAATCCTTTACA
>CAZGAM010000064.1:0-11072 GCA_964523685.1 uncultured Oscillospiraceae bacterium
GCTGAAAAGCGAGAACTGACCGGATGAGTATGGGTATCCCATTCAGATCAGCCATCAGCTTGTCCGAGGCAAACCGTACCGACGCCCCGCCCGCCACAATAACCGCCGCAGCGCAGGGCAGAGCGGTCTCCTCTTCTCCGAATGTCTGCTCCATAACACTGCCTCCCGCCGGAAAACTGCCCTCTATTATATCCATTGGAGAGATTTTTCGCAAGAGCGGTAAAACAACTTTGACAATCGGGCCGGAATTTGTTAAGCTGTAGAAGGAGGTGATGCAGCGATGATTTTAACCGTCGACCTGTCCAACACCCGCATTTCCCTGTCCGGCGTGAAACAGGGCCAGCCGCTGTTCTCCTGCAGCATGACTACCAGCAAAAACCGCACGCCGGACGAGTACGCAGCGCTCCTGGGCCTGATTCTGGACCGGCACCGGCCCGAAAAAGAGGTGTGGCAGGGCTGTATTCTCTCCTCCGTGGTCCCGGAGCTGACCTTGACCGTCCGCCAGGCCCTGCAGCAGGTCACCGGAAAGCAACCGCTCCTGGTGGGGCCGGGGGTGAAGACCGGCCTGAACATCTGCCTGGACGATCCTTCCCAGCTGGGCAGTGACTTTGTGGCTGCCGGGGTGGCGGCCCAGGCATACTACCCGCTTCCCGCCATTACCGTTGACCTGGAAACAGCCGTCAGCATGGGCGTGCTGGACGGCTCCGGCCAGTATATCGGCGGGGTGATCGCCCCGGGCGTGATGGTATCCACCGCTGCGCTCACCAGCAAAGCCTCTCTCCTGCACGATGTGGTGCCCCAGGCGCCGGCACATATTATCTGCCGGAACACCGATGAGTCCCTTCGCTCCGGCATCATCTACGGCGCCGCCGCCATGCTGGACGGCCTTCTCTCCGGCATGGAGGCAGAACTGGGCCGGAAAGCCACGGTGGTGGCTACCGGTGCCTGGGCGCAGGCAGTTGTCCCCTACTGCCGGCGGAAGGATATCCAGGTGGATCCGGATCTGATCACCCGGGGCCTGTGGCTGATCTGGGAGAAGAACCAGCGCAAAAACTGACATAAAATCAAGAGGAGCCTGGCCTTTCAGCCGCTCCCCCCGTTTCTCTCTTCACACCTTCCGCAGGCGTACCGCCATCTGCGCCGCGGCGCTTCCGTCCGGTTTCTGAACCAGAAAGTACCATCCCTCCGGCACCTGACGCCGATAAATTTTCAGCAGATCTCCCTCGTGGCTGGCACTTGCGTAGTGGACTTCCACTTCCTCTATGTCCATCTTTTGCAGCTGGGAGACCGTAAACGTACTCATGATCATACGGATATACGCTACGTTGTTCATATGAAAGCCTGTGTCAATATCCCGGGAACACACCCGATAGGTGCCCCACAGGTTTTCCTGGTCCCCCTTCTCCGTGAATCGGGTAAAGGGCTCCTGGCACACCCGCTCCGGAAGCGGCACCAGGTCCACCGGATAGCCGACGGCGTTTGTTTTCAGAATCCGGCCGGTTTCCAGATCCTGCACTGCCCATTCCGTATGGCCCTCCGCCAGCACTTTCTCTCCGTCCCGGAGAAGATAATACCGGTCAAATTTTACGGCGCCGGGGGACCCGGGCCAGGTTTTCAGAGAAACCCGCTGGCCGTAGCCGGGCCGCTCGATCATTCGAATCCGGTTGCGCACAGCCAGCCAGAAGGCATGGCGCTGCTGCATAGGCTGATAGCCTATGCCCATTTCCTCCGCATGCCGGGCTGCCAGATCCATAAAAAGATCAAATAAGGCAGGAACTGTCAGCTTTCCATCGAAATCCAGCCTGCTGGTATACAAATCTTCTTCCGTTTCCAAGAAATTCAGCATGGCCTGCGCACCTCCGGTTCTACGATTGGCAAAATTTTCTCTTCCTGCCGGCCTGCCGCCGCAGCCCCTGTCGTGCCGCGTCACGGGACAGAATGGTCCGGCGTGCCAGGAGAGAATCTGCCGCTGCCTATATGATACAATATGGAAGTGGTTTTGTAAACAGCGAATTAAAAAGGAGCCGGCGTATACGCCCCCCTGTAAAAACCATAACAGCCCCGATCAACCGCGTTTGTCATGTTGACAACGCCATCGATCTCCATCGTCAACCCCCGTCTGCCAGGACATCTGTCCGCCTGCCAGGGAGCATGCTCCTACCAAACGGGCCGGAAGGCTGCTCGGAGCCTATCCAGTCTCGGAACCGCTTGAATCACCAAAATAAAAGTTTCACTATAATGAATGTTAAAGCAATATTTCGATTGTAACATTCATTAAAATGAATGTTGGTTCTGTTCAAATCAGGTTATTGGATTTTCTTCCAAAAGACCGTACAGGGAGAGGGAACAATGAAAATCACGCAGTTTTCCATGACACAAGAAATTCTTGCGGAACTGGGCCTGCGAATCAAACAGGAACGGATCCGACAGAATCTGATGCAGGAGGAACTGGCCGACAGAGCCGGCGTGTCGGTACATACTGTCTCGAACCTGGAACGGGGGGCAGATATCTCCCTGTCGACGCTTCTTCGCGTTTTGCGTGTTTTGGGCTTTCTTGACAACGTCGATCTGTTGATCCCGGAAGCAGGCGTATCCTTAGCTGAAATCGTGGACAGAGGCCAGATGAAAACACGTGCCAGCCGAAAGAAAAATTCTGAACCGGGAGGCTGGAAATGGGGGGATGAACCGTGACGATCGCGGAGGTTTTCCTGTGGGGCACCCGGATAGGATACATTGGCTTTGACAACGAAGACGGCATAGGCCGGTTTGAGTATGATGCCCGCTATATTGCCTCCGGCGTGGAGGTTTCGCCGATTGTCATGCCGCTTAGACCAGGTCAATATCGGTTTCCGGCCCTATCCAGAGAAACCTTTCACGGTCTGCCAGGCTTGCTGGCAGACAGTCTTCCGGATAAATTTGGAAATGCTGTCATCAATCAGTGGCTGGAAAGCCAGAACAGAAATCCAGAATCCTTCAACCCGGTAGAACGGTTGTGCTATACGGGAAGCAGAGGGATGGGTGCTCTGGAATTCAGACCAGTCACCGGTCCGAACCCCACTGCTTCCGAAATCGTTTCCCTTGATCACCTGACGCAGCTGGCGAATCAGATTCTTCTCTCCAGGCAATCCCTTCAGGCAAACTACAAAACGGACGCCGATGCTCTGGAACAGATTCTCCTCGTTGGAACTTCTGCCGGCGGAGCCAGGGCAAAAGCTCTCATCGCTTGGAATGAAACAACAGGGGAACTGCGTTCCGGCCAAATCAGTACAGGACCGGAATATGGTTCTTGGATCCTGAAATTTGATGGAGTCAGTGCCAATCGGGACAAAGAGGAGCGGGACAGTCCCCAGTATACGCGGATCGAATACGCGTATTCGCTCATGGCGCAGGCAGCCGGAATCACCATGAGTGAGTGCCGCCTGCTCGAGCACAATGGTCTGGCGCACTTTATGACCAGGCGGTTTGACCGGGACCAGAAAACAGGAGCGAAGAGGCATATGCAGACTCTCTGCGGTCTTGCCCATTTGGATTTCAATCTTCCCGGTGCCTGCAGCTACGAGCAGGCTGCGCGGATCCTGCTCAGACTTTCCCTCCCCCAGTCAGATATTGACCAGTTTTACCGCAGAATGGTTTTCAATGTTTTGGCGCAAAACAATGATGACCACACCAAAAACATCTCCTTTCTGATGGACCGAAAAGGGACGTGGCGCCTTTCCCCCGCTTATGATGTGACGTACGCCTACAATCCGACCGGCATGTGGACAGGGAGGCATCAGATGTCCGTGAATGGCAAACGATCCGCCATCACACGAGCAGATCTCGTCCGTGTTGCCGGGAAAATGGGGGTCCGGAAGAAAAAAGCAGAAGAAATTCTGGAAGCAGTCAGCCAGGCGACAGCCGATTGGGAGATGTATGCCCAGAAAGCAGGCCTCGCCGAACAGACTGCCGAAAAAATCAAAAACGCCCTGGTCTGTCTGTAATTCAAAAAATCCCCGATCATCCCTGGAACCCGGGGAAATATGCTGGAAAGGAATACCTATGAATCCATTTATCTTTTACAGTCCTACCCTGTTTGCCTTCGGCGAAGGGCAGACGAAACAGACCGCTTCTCTGATCCGGCGCTTCGGTGGAACGAAAGTTCTTCTTGTCACCGGAGGCGGCTCCGCAAAGAGAAACGGAGCCTACGACGCCGTCACGGCTTCCCTGAAGCAGGCGCAGCTGCCTTACGAGGAGTTAGGCGGCGTGCAGGCCAATCCCCGAAGCGGAAAAGTATACGAGGGCATTGACCTGGTGCGGAGCACAGGCTGCGATTTTCTTCTTGCCCTGGGCGGGGGCAGTGTCATAGACACCACCAAAGCCATTGGCTTCGGTACGCCGTATCAGGGAGATTTCTGGGACTTCTTCCTGGGAAAGGTCCCTATTGAAAACACGCTGCCGGTGGGTGTGGTACTGACCATTGCCGCCTCCGGCAGTGAGGGATCTGACAGCTGTGTCATTACCCAGGAGAAGGGAAATCTGAAATGGGGCTGTCCCAAATCCGATGTCATCCGTCCCCGGTTCGCGGTGCTGGACCCGCAGCTGACCTGCTCTCTTCCGGCAGAGCAGACGGCCTTCGGTGCCGTAGACATCTTCTCGCATATTGCCGAGCGATATTTTACCAATACGCCGGATGTTGCGCTCACAGATCGGCTTTGTGAGGCACTTATGCGCACCGTGATAGACGCGGCCGAGCGGGTCCTGGAGGATCCCAGCGATCTCGCTGCCCGCTCGGATCTTATGTGGGCAGGTATGCTGGCCCACAACAACTCCTGCGGCGTCGGCCGGGAGCAGGACTGGGCCAGCCATCAGATCGAGCATGAGCTGTCCGCCTTTTATGATTGCCCCCACGGCATGGGACTGGCGGTGGTCATGCCCGCCTGGATGGATACCGTCATGGACCATGACCTGAATCGGTTCTGCCAGTTTGCCGTGCGCGTCTTTGGCTGCGAAAACAACTTCTCCCATCCCCGGCAGACAGCAGAAAAAGGCATTGCGTGTCTGCGCTCCTTCCTGCATCGTCTGGGTATGCCGTCCACACTGCAGCAGTTGGGAGGCCGCCGGGAAGATATCCCCGCTCTGGTCGCGCACCGGGGGGAAAAGCCTGACGGGTTCCCCTTCGGTGGCTTTGTAAAAATTGGCCCGGAAGAGATGACAGCGATTCTGGAAAAAACCGTCAGCTAAACTCCGAAAGGTGCCTGCAGCTTCGGTCAGGTGGATTTTCCCGGAACCTCCCGTGCCGTGTGCTTGAGCCCCGGATATTCGACACTACAGGAAAGGAATCGTATGATCAGCAATTACACCCGGGAAGGGTACCTGAATGAGGATTATCATTACTTCCATTTGCGGGATACAGCCGGACAGGAACGGGATTTTCATTTTCACGAGTTTAACAAGCTGGTAATTCTTCTCTCCGGGCGGGTAGATTATATGGTGGAAAATGCGACTTACACCATGAAGCCGTGGGATGTGCTGCTGATAGGCCATCACGTGATCCACAAAGCCCTCATTGACAAGAGTGTCCCCTATGAGAGGGTGATCCTTTATCTGGACAGGGACTACCCTCCCAAAAGCAGAGAGGTAAACCTGTCGGAATGTTTTGAGATTGCGGAGAGACAGAGCCGGCACATGTTCTCCCCAAAATCAGAAGAACGCAAAGCCATTTCTTTCCTGCTCCAGTCCCTGGATAAAACGGACGGAGACGATGCGTTTGCCTCTGCTACCCTGCGGGATACCCTGGTGACCCAGCTTCTGATCTCTGTCAACCGGGCTGCGATTCACGCCGGGGAAAGCCAGCAGGCCCGGCCGGCCTATGCCTATGATGAGAAAATTGCAGACACGCTCACCTATATCCATGAGAACATTGCCTCTCCCCTTACCGTGGAACTGTTGTCGGATCGTGTTTATTTAAGCAGATACCATTTCATGCGTCTTTTTAAATCCCAGACCGGCGCCACCGTTCACTCCTATATCCGCCAGCACAGACTTCTTCATGCCGCTCAGCTGATCCGACAGGGTGTCAATATCAACAAGGCGGCTTTTGAAAGCGGTTTTGATGATTATTCCACTTTTTACAGAGCCTTTCGGGACTGTTTCGGATTTTCACCCAGAAAGATCAAGTAGCCGGCGTGCCCCGGGAATTTTCTTCGGCTGCAAAAAGAAAAACAGCTTGATTTCAATTTCGTGATATGCTATAATCTTAAAAAATTGGTAAAGGATAAGGACGAGCGGATTATGACTATTGCCGTTTCTATACTCCAGCTTATTACTGATATCTTTTTAATTGTGGTTATTCTGTTTCAGAGCGGCAAGCGCTCAGGCTTGTCCGGTGCCATTGCCGGAGGAGCAGACACCTTCATGTCCAGGAACAAGGCAAAGACCTGGGATGCCAAACTGGCTAAAATGACCAAATGGGTGGCCATTGTGTTTGTTCTGCTGACACTGGTTTTAAATTTCCTGTGATATTTTCAAACCCGCTTGAAAGGCGGTTTGAGCGAAGAAAATTGCGGCATGGTCTGCGCTGGCAGCTGTGCCGCTTTTTTATACGCAAAGTCGCGACCAGGACAGCGTGGCGGCCGGCCCGCTGGCCTGGCTCCGCCTGGCGAACCAAAAGACCGAGGCCCAAAAAACGAAAGACACCCGGCCGCTTACCCGGAAGTCATATTTTCAAATTCACTTCGCCGCTCCCGGTTCATCAGGCCCAGAAATACGCTTTCCGGCTCCGCCGCCTCATACAGAATTTCGTATACACTCCGGCAGATGGGCAGTTCTGTATGAAGTTTTTCCGACAGGGCCAGGACACTTTTCGCGGCATAATAGCCCTCCACTACCGCACCCACTTCGCGAAGAGCCATCGCTACCGGCGCGCCTCTTCCTATCAGAATCCCTGCCTGTCGGTTTCGGGAGTGCATGGAAAGGCATGTCACGATGAGATCCCCCATGCCTGCCAGGCCCAGGCAGGTACTGCGGCTCCCCCCTGCCGCCTGACATAAACGGGCAATTTCTGCCATGGCGCGCGTCATGAACAGGGCTTTGGCATTGTCCCCCAGAGAAAGACCGTCGATCATACCGCAGCCCAGGGCAATTACATTTTTCACCGCACCGCACAGTTCGACGCCTACTACATCCTGATTCACATAAACCCTGAACAGTTCATTCATAAAAATGTGCTGTACCTGTTCGGCCACTGCCTGGTCCTCACAGGCAGAAACACAGCCAGTCGCCATGCCTCTGGAGACTTCCTCGGCATGAGAAGGACCTGACAGCACTGCCACCGGGCAGGCATCTGTCTCCTGGCGCACGATTTGACTCATACGCAGCAAAGTTATCTCTTCTATTCCCTTGGTGGCGGAAACGAGGAGGGTTCCCGGCTTGATGTTTCCGGCAGCTGTTTTTGCCGTGGCGCGGAGAAATTGAGAAGGGGTGGCAAACACCACCAGGTCTGCTTTTTGGGCCAGGGAGGCATCACTGGCAAACTGCAGCTCCTCCGGCAGAGTGACACCCGGCAGAGCCGGATTCTTTCTCCTTTCGGCCATGGCTTCCGCTTTTTCCCTGTCATGGGACCAGAGAGTTGTCTGATGGCCATTTTTTATCAGGAGCAGGGAGAGAGCAGTTCCCCAAGCGCCGCTGCCAAATAGAAAAGCATTCATAGGCTTACTCCCAGTTTTTCCATATTTCCGGACAATACCCCACGGTAGCCTGCCTGCCGTTTCGGACAATGGGCGTATGGAGCAATTCCGGATATTGGAAAAGCTTCTCCAGTTGATCCTGCTCATAGGCGAGATAGACCACCTCAGGCGAATCGCTCATGGCGGCCAGCCCCACGGCGTTTTTGACACTCTGCAGCTCTCCCCGGCTCATGCCATGGCGCAGGATATCTACGTATTGGAATTTCACCCGGCGCTCTTGAAAATAGCGCTGTGCTTTTTTGGTATCAAAACACTTGTTCTTCCCAAAAATCTGTATATTCAAAGTATGTACTCCCTTCCCCCTTTTCGGCTTGGCCGCTCCCCGGTCAGGTCAAAACAGCGCGCAAGCTCCCTCCCGGCCAGGCGACAGTCTCTGCCGTCTTCGCCGCCGCAAAATCCGGCTTCGGGTCAGACCTGGGTAATCACCGACAAAATCATGGGACTGCGACGGGTGAGCGTATACAGGTAATTACTCAATTCTCTCTTCAGCATGCCTTTTACCTCTGCCCAGTCGACCGGCTCTTCTCTCCTCGCCCGGTGAACAGCGTCCAGGCAGTCATACACCACACAGCCCATGTCCTCCATCAGCTGTACGTTGTCTTTGGCATAGATAAACCCCCGCGTGATGATTTCCGGTTCCGCCAGGAGATAACCGTCCTCTGCGGAAACCGTGAGGGATACTACCACCATGCCGTCCTGCGCCAGGCGCTGCCGATCGTTCATGACGATGCTTTCTACCCCGCTGTCGTCCATTCCGTCCACCAGAATGCGCCCCGTGGGAACCGTACCGCTTCTCGTAATATGATCTGCACTCAGTTCCACCACGTCTCCGACTCCGGCAATGAGTATATGCGAGGCGTCAATTCCCATTTCCATCGCCAGGTCCCTGTGGCGGCAGAGCATCCGGTGCTCCCCATGTATGGGGATAAAAAACTTCGGCTTCGTCAGCGCCAGCATGGTCTTCTGCTCCTGCTGAAAGGCATGGCCGGAGACATGGATGTCCAGGCTCCGGTCATAAATGACCTCTGCGCCTTTCGCGAACATCTCATCGATTACTCTGGTAATGGTTCTCTCATTGCCGGGGATGGCCGAAGCGGAGATAATGACCCTGTCCCCTTCCCCTATTTTCACCTGCTTATGCTCGGAAAAAGCCATCCGGTACAATCCGGCCATATTCTCGCCCTGGCTGCCGGTCGTGATGACGACCAGATTGGCAGCGGGCACCGAGTTGATTTTATTGATGTCCAGGAGCACCCCTTTGGGCACCGTGAGGTATCCCTCCTCCCGGGCCAGCTGAAGCACATTTTCCATCCGCCTGCCGGCTATGGCGACTTTGCGCTGAAACTTGGCCGCACAGTCCAGGATCTGCTGGATGCGGTGAACATTCGAGGCGAAAGTCGTTACAATAATGCGCTTGTCACACCCCCGAAACAGGTGGTCCATGCTCTCTCCCACGGTCCGCTCTGAGTCTGAGTAGCCCGGCCGCTCCACGTTGGTGGAGTCGCTGAGCAGCGCCAGGACTCCTTCTTTTCCCAGCTCGGCAAACCGGCAGAAATCAAACACGCCTCCTTCAATGGGGGTGAGATCAATCTTAAAGTCCCCCGTGTGGACAATCGTACCCACCGGCGTCCTGACCGCCACCGCGACGCTGTCCGGGATGGAGTGGTTCACATGGATCAGCTCACACTGGAAAGCGCTTCCGATGGAAATGGTCTGTCCGGCTGAGCAGGTGATCAGATTGACCTGTTCTGCCAGGCCGTGCTCTTCCAGCTTCAATCGCACAAGACCCGCTGTCAGCGGCGTGGCGTATACCGGACAGGACAGGCGGCTGAGCACATAGGGCACGGCGCCAATGTGGTCCTCGTGCCCATGCGTGAGAACCCTCCCCCGGACCCGGTCCCTGTGCTCCACCAGATAGGTGACGTCCGGAACGACCACATCGATGCCGTACATATCTTCATCGGGAAATCCTATCCCGCAGTCGATAATCAGAATCTCCTCGCCGTATTCATATACATAGAGATTTTTGCCGATCTCATCGAGACCGCCCAGTGCCATGATTTTCAGTTTTTGCGCCATGCAGTCAATAAACTCCTGTTGCAGTAAGAATCTGTCAAATCTTCCTCCTTCCCATGATGGCTCTCGTCATCGTGGCGCCATCGGCGTACTCCAGGGAGGAGCCTACCGGAATCCCAAAGCCCAGCCGGGATGTGATAATGCCATAGGGCCGCAGAAGATCCGCAAGATAGCTGGCCGTCGTGTCCCCCTCTGTGTCCGGGTTGGTTGCCATAAGCACTTCCCTGATCCCGCCGCCGGCCACCCGCTGCATGAGCTGGCTGATCGACAGGTCATTGGGACCGATGTGGTTCATGGGAGAGAGAACGCCGTGGAGCACATGGTATACGCCCTGAAATCCTCCGCTCTCCACAGAGGCCACATCTTTGGGCTGGGCCACTACGCACAGGAGGGAGTGGTCGCGGCTTTCATCCCGGCAGATGGGGCACAGGTCACCGTCGGTGAAATTTTGACATACGGGACAGAGATGAATCGTCCTTCTGGCATTTAAAACGGCCTGGGCCAAGGATTCTGCGTCCTCCTCCGGAAGGCTGAGCACGTGGTAGGCAAGGCGCTCTGCCGATTTGGCCCCGATGCCGGGCAGTGCCTGAAAGCGGTCAATTAACTCCTGAAAGGGAGCTGGAAATGATGACATGTTATTCTCCTCTCAACTTCTGTATGATGGAGGGATATTCCTTCTGTCCAAAAACTGCGGTGCCTGCAACCAGCACATTCGCCCCCGCCGCCATGGCTACAGGGGCGGTGCGTGTGCCGATTCCACCGTCGACTTCCAGATCGCAGGCCGGGTTCACCTGATCCAGCCGCCTCCGGATGGCTGTCACTTTCTCCATCTGTTCCGGCATAAACGACTGAGCGCCGAAACCGGGTTCCACGGTCATCACCAGGACCATATCCAACTGGGGCAGGTACGGCTCCAGCGCGGAGGCAGGGGTAGCCGGCTTGAGGGAAAGGCCCGCTCGGACACCAAGACTTTTTGTCCGTCTCAGGGCATCGGCAATTCCCTCCGGAGTATCCGCCTCCCAATGCACCGTGATGTGACTGGCACCTGCCGCCGCAAAGGGTTCTATGAAGGAAATCGGCTTGAGGATCATCAGATGCACGTCCAGAAAAGCCTTGGGAAATGCCTTTCGGATACTCGCCACCATGGGCACACCGAAGGAGATGTTCGGCACAAACTGCCCGTCCATCACATCAATATGGATAAAATCCGCTCCTGCCGCCAGTACCTGGGCAATCTCCTCTCCCAGACGGGTCAAATCCGCCGCCAGGATC
>CAZGAM010000065.1:0-10999 GCA_964523685.1 uncultured Oscillospiraceae bacterium
GTTCGCTAAACATATTAGTGAACACACTGTCTTTCGCTTTTCGTTGAAAAGTAGGCGTGCTTGTCATGGTTCCTCCTATTTATTATATTTATTATATTGTGTCTTTAGGAACTATGCATTAATAAACTTTACATTTTGACTTGTAAATAGCTGTCAGATGTGTTATTCTCTCACCGAAAGGTGAGGTGACCACTATGAATGACGAAGCAAACATTACAAGGATTAACATGGTTCTTCCCATGCTAAATGAAGATCAAAAGCGAATGTACTTTGCCTCAGAAGCCAGCGCGATCGACAGGGGTGGAATCACCTGCATTAGCAATCTAACTGGAGTTTCTAGAGTTACAATTACAGCTGGGATAAAAGACCTAAAAGGAGGCAAAACGATCTTGTTTCAGGGGATGGCAAAATACGGATCCGGCGAGAAGGTGGTGGGCGCAAGCCATTAGAGGTGGCACAACCCGGTATCTGCAAGCTCCTTGAATCTTTGGTCGATTCTTCCACCTATGGGAATCCGGAGAATCCCCTCCGTTGGACAACAAAAAGTACGAGAAAACTGGCGGATGAACTCAAACAACAAGGATTTAAGATTGAAAACAGATCTGTTGCCTATTTACTGAAGAAGTTGGGATACAGTCTTCAGCAAAATCAGAAAATGAACCAGGTAGGGGAGCCACACCCTGACAGGGATGAACAGTTTCGGCATATCAGTGATATTTCTACGTAATTTTTGGACGATGGTTATCCGATTATCTCCATTGCTTGCAAGAAGAAAGAGAATATCGGTAATTTTAAAAATAACGGATCGGAATATGCGCCACGAGGCCTGTTGATTTGAAGTTTATTTGGATCTAAAAAAGAGTGGTTTCTTTGCAAATTATCTTCCACATTTGATCAATAATATGCAAATACTATTGCAAATTATTTTGTACTATTTCTTCCTGTATTATACTTTCATTTGATCAGGTCATTTGTCATCTCTTAGAAATCATATGACACCCCGATCCATCGCTATCATGATAAGCCTTGGAAGCTGCTTCAGCTTGTAAGACGAGAACATGGCGCTAAACTCTTATTGAAACATTTACGGCCTGTCCTAAATGTAAGAATTTGAGCATACAAATGCTTTCAAATCAGCAGATCCAAATAAATTGCGAAATAAAGTGGCAAATAAAATGCGAATCAACAACAACAAAAAATGGGCTACTGTTAACTGCAAAGTCGATTCTGCCATCTACCCAAAAGGGCATAAAAGTCGCTGCCGAAGAATTTGCCGCACTAAACCTGTATGGTGATGAATTCCATCCAGATTGGTATTATGCGATGCGGGCTAACAGGCAGCAGGTTCGTTCATGTTAATTATGCACAGTTTCTTTCGGTGAGAGAATAACACATCTGACAGCTATTTACAAGTCAAAATGTAAAGTTTATTAATGCGCAGTTCCTTTTTATAAAATCTGGCCTTCGTCTCAACAGCACGGGCTCTTGTCTGGCATTAAACCGTTGCCTTCGTCAGACGATGAATTTCCGCTTGCAGGCGCTGGTTTTCCTGCTGTACCTGCGCAATGCGCTGGTCTGACTCCTTCTGTACCGCATCGATTTCCTCCTGAAAAAGATCCCTCACTACCTTGTACATATCCGCACTCTCCTTTATAGTCTTTACAATATCTGGGTTCGCACTCATGCACAGATCCAAGATCGAATCCAGAAGATCCTGCTCTCTCTTGTCGGTAACGCTGTCCGCATACACCAGGGCCTTCCGCATATCCGCCTCGGTGACACTGCTTGAAGTGAGATGCAGCCATGGATTCCTCTCCGGGTCCAGTTCTCTCCCGACTACAATCTGGGTGGGAAACATAATGTTGCCCGTTACCGTGTAAATACCGGGCCTCCTTTCCGTGATCTCAAAGGCATGTTCTATCAGATACTTGAACAGCTTGACCGGCTTCGCTTCTCGGATGATGGTAGCCGTGATTTGATCCAACGGCCGGTCATCCCAGTTTTCAAAGACTGCGTATTCAACACTACTTCCCGGTTGAATTTCAGGTCTTTCCAGTTCCCTTTATAGATTCAGCTCAAAACCTGACATTGTCCCCAAATGCCACTGCAGCCGTTTGCCGGCTTCTTTGTTCTCTTTTTTGGCCATATATCTCCTCCTTTTTCAACAAATTCCATGATATTATAAAGCAGTCGGCATGACTTGGCAAGACCCAACACTTAGTGCACTGCAGAGTTCTTGGGTCCTCTTTTCATGTACCAGGAGGCAGTTTGCCGCTTTCCCATTTCGGATCCGCGACGACTGGAAGGAAGTCTGCGAGGTTTAGAGAGTGTACCACACGAGCCAAGATGGGTCTTTTCGCAGCATGTGTACAGGCACAAAACCTCTAAAAACAGCCCTGCGCAGCCAGGAAGAAGGCATCTTCGTGCGCAGCCAGACAGTAAGGATGCCATTATCTGGAACACTCCGTGCCGCTGCCGGCTGTTTCGATCGCCTGCGATAGACCACATCTGGCTTTGACCATTGCGTAATTTTACTCTAAACTGAAGGAAAGTACAAAATAGCTGTCTATTTTTCTCAATTCAGAAAATCTTTCAATTTTTTAGATCTGGATGGATGGCGGAGTTTTCTCAGTGCCTTCGCTTCGATCTGTCGTATCCGTTCCCTGGTCACCTGAAACTCCCTGCCCACCTCTTCCAGTGTGCGGGTTCTGCCGTCCAGAAGGCCGAATCGCAGTTCCAGCACCTTCTTTTCCCGGGGGGTAAGCGTATCCAGCACAGTCATCAGTTGTTCACGAAGCAGTGTAAAAGTGGCTGCTTCCGCTGGTTCAGAAGCCCCTTCATCCTCAATGAAGTCACCCAGATGGGAGTCTTCTTCCTCTCCGATGGGTGTTTCCAGACTGACGGGTTCCTGAGCAATTTTTAAAATTTCCCGCACCTTTTCCGCTGGTATTCCCATTTTATCTGCAATTTCTTCCGCCGAAGGATCATGTCCCAGCTCCTGCAAAAGCTGCCTGGACACCCGAATGACTTTATTGATGGTCTCCACCATATGTACAGGAATTCGAATCGTACGTGCCTGGTCAGCAATTGCTCTGGTTATAGCCTGACGAATCCACCAGGTGGCATACGTGGAAAACTTATACCCTTTTGTATAGTCAAACTTATCCACCGCCTTAATCAGGCCCAGGTTCCCCTCCTGGATCAGATCCAGAAACAGCATGCCGCGGCCCACATACCGCTTCGCAATGGATACCACCAGACGAAGGTTCGCCTCTGCCATACGGCGTTTCGCCTCTTCGTCCCCGTCCGCCATCCGTATCGCCAAAGCGACCTCCTCATCCGGTGTAAGAAGAGGCACTTTTCCAATTTCCTTCAGATACATACGAACCGGATCATCGGTGGGAAAGGACTCTGCCACAACTTCCGGATCCACAAGCTCCTCTTCCGGAACATCCTCCAGGTCCCCTAAATCTTCCAGATCATCCAGATCTTCCAAATCATCCAGATTCGGAAGGGCATCATCTTCAAAGGGTGCGAGAAACTCATCGTCTGTCGTGTCTATACCCAAATCTTCCAATCTGTCATAGACAGCATCCATTTCATCGGGTGTCAGCCGCATATTGTCCAGCACATCGCTTAATTCTTTGCTGGTAAGTTTTCCCGCCTTTTTCCCTCTTTCGATCAGCTCTTCTATTCTCTCTTCTTTTGATTTCCCATGGGGATTTTTCCCATCTGGGAAAAACCCTTCCTTTTCTTCCGTCAGTTTTTTCTTGGGAGGCCTTCCACGCTGCGGCCTTTTTCGCTCACCGGATGCTGTGTCATTTCCGGCGGCCGCTGCCCCTGCGCTTTTCAGCTTTTCTTTTTCCCTTGTTTTCCTGGCGGTTTCGCTTTTTTTCTTTTTGGCGAGCTTTGCAGGGTCCCCGGACTTTTTCTGCTCATCAACAAAACTCTGCTGTATTTCGCTTTCCCTGCCTCCGGAAGGTTGCTTTTTCTCTTTTTCCGCTGTTTTTTTCTTCTCTCTGACGGGCTTTTCTGCTTCCTCGCTGAAGGCGGATTTTTCTTCCCGCTCTTCCGGTTTTTCTTCGGCCTTCTCTTTTTTTGCTTTTTGTGCCCTTTTTTGATTCGTCTTTCGGACAGAGTTTTCCTGCCCGGCTATATCTTCTGCGATAGAAGTTCCCTGCTGAACCCCCATAGCTCTCGCAGCAGGTTTCTCTTTCATTCTTCGTACTTTGTCTTCTGGTGCCGGCACAGCTTTTGCAGCAGAATTTGCCTGCTTCTCTGCTGCAACAGATTTTTCACTCTGAATTGGGGTTCCCTCTATGGCGGAATTTTCTTCCCAAATCGTTTTTTTCATCTCTTCTGCAGCCATGTTATCCACCATAACCTTTCGTCTGTCTTAGTTTTTCTGCGTAACTGCGCAGATCCTGTTCTCCGATTTCCTTCTTCTTTCCCTCTCGTATTTTTTTCAGGTAATCCTGCATGGCTCTGCCCGCCTCTGAAGCAGAAACTGTATCCTGCTCCAAAATACCTGTCAGCAGTTTCATCTCGTCATCGGAGAGCATCTGGCCCAGCACCGCCACGGATATGCTGCTGCCCTGGCGGATTTTCTCCACTACCAAATCGTAAAGTTTCCCCAACTCCGGGACGGAAAATTCTTCTTTTTTGAGGTCCAGGTTATGAAACTGATCCGGGAACCTGCAGAGCAGGTTCATCACGCCCTCTTCCGCCTTCGCACTTCCCACGTTGCTGTAGTGAAGGCTCTTCGCCATTGGTTGCGCTGCCTGCAGGGCTGCGGTTGCCGCTCGTTCCCGCCTCTTTTTATTCCTGGCATCGTTCATCCTCCGGACTCTCTCCACTTCCAGGCGGAAGCTCTCCTTGCTCACATTTGTTTTTTCTGCCACCCGCATGCCATAGATCTCTCTCTCCAGTGCCCCCGGCATGGCGGCGATAATCTTCGCGGCCTCTTTCAGATAGTTTACCTTTCCATCATCCGTGGATAAATCAAACTGCGCGGCCGCCTGCTCCAGGCGGTATTCTATCTGATTGCCGCTCTGGTCGATCAGCTGCTGAAACTTTTCCGGCCCATTCGCCTGTATAAACTCATCCGGATCTTTGGCCCCCGGTACTTTGAGGACGCTGATCTTCAGGTCCAGATGCTGGAAAATGTCAATCGCCCGCTGGGTTGCTTTCTGTCCCGCCTTGTCGCTGTCATAAGCTAATATGACCTGGGACGTGTATTGGCTGATGAGTCTGGCCTGCTCCGTTGTCAGAGAGGTCCCCAAACTGGCAACCGCGCTGTCGAATCCGGCCTGATGGAGACTGACCACATCGATATTGCCCTCTACCAGCAGAATATACCCGCTTTTGGACTTTTTCGCCAGATTCAGTGCAAACAGGCTTCGACTCTTACTGTACACCAAGGTATCGGGACTATTCAGATATTTGGGCTCTCCCTCTCCCAGGATGCGTCCGGAAAAGCCTATGATGTTTCCCCGTACGTCAATGACCGGAAAAATCAGCCGATTCCGAAAGTAATCGTACACATGTCCCTTTTTGCCTTTTCTCGCCAATCCTGCCTCCACCAGCAGTTCTTCCGTAAAACCCTTTTTCTGCATGGCTGTTGTCAGGGTGTCCCAGCTGTCCGGGGCAAATCCCAGTCCAAAGGGCTTCACCATGGAAACGATGCCCCTCTTATACACGTACTCCCTCCCGGGAGTTCCCTCTGGGGCGATAAGCTGGCTGTAAAAAAATCTGGCTGCCTCCCGGTTCAGAGCCAGTATCTGCCCCCGCTTTTCCCGGGAAGGGTCCTCCTCTTCCTCTTCAGGCATTTCCATACCGGCTCGTTTTGCGAGAAATTCCACCGCATCATGGAAAGAGAGATTTTCAATATCCATGATGAACCGGATCACACTGCCGCCCCGGCCGCAGCCGAAGCAGTGATAAAACTGCTTATCCCGGTTCACTGCGAAAGATGGTGTCTTCTCTCCATGAAAAGGACACAGCCCAAACAGGTTGGCTCCGCTGTGTTTTGTTAGATTCACATAAGAGCTTACCACATCCACAATATCGTTGCGGCTGGTCAGCTCATCCAAAAAATCCTCAGAAAAGTTCATCATAAACCCCTCTTCCCACCATTATCGCACGCTCCAACTGGCTGGAATAAACAGATTTTCAAAGGTGTAAATGGCATAGGAGTCTGTCATGCCAGAGACATAATCCGTTGCCGCAGTCATGACACCTTCCTCTTCGGCAATGGCTCTGTATTCGGGAGGAAGTTTTTCCGGACAGCGGTTATAATATTCCATAATGGGGACGAGAATGCCTTTTACCTTGGATTCCTCTCCTTTTGCCGATGGATTCTGGTAAACAGCATCCCGCATGAATTTCTCAAACTCTTCGTAAGCATAGCGCATTTCCGGGGAGAAGCACACCTGTTCCCCCCTGCTGGCCTCAATGACATCGGTAACCATGGCGTTGATCCGCTGGGAGTTCCGGGTCCCCACTCGTTCCCGGATGATGTCCGGCACATCCCCGCCCTGGACAATGCCCGCCCGCTGGGCATCATCCAGATCGTGGTTAAGATAGGCGATATGATCTGCTATGCGCACAACATCAGCCTCCATCGTGTCCCGGGGAAGTCCTGTTGTGTGGTTCAATATACCCATGCGTGTCTCCTGGCACAAGTTGAGACCTCTACCCTCTTTTTCCAGCTTATCGACCACCCGCAGGCTCTGCTCATAGTGATGAAAGCAGCCGGTGATTTCCTGCAGAGCCCGTTCACCCGCATGGCCAAAAGGCGTATGGCCCAAATCATGCCCCAGAGCAATGGCCTCCGTGAGGTCCTCGTTCAGGGCCATGGCCCGGGCAATGGTGCGGGCAATCCGGGATACTTCCAGAGTATGGGTAAGTCTGGTCCGGTAATGGTCTCCTTCCGGCCGGAGAAATACCTGTGTTTTATGGCGCAGGCGTCGAAAAGCAGTGGAATGGGTCACCCGATCCACGTCGCGCTGAAAGCAGGTGCGTACCTCATCCTCTTCTTCCGGCAAAATTCTGCCCCGGCTGTCGGCAGAAAGGATTCCCCTCCGGCCGATGATCATCCGCTCCTGCTGCTCACGTATCTCTCGAAAGGTGGGCATAACTCTCCCTCTTAACGCAAAAAAGGTATTGCAAAACACATCGCAATACCTTTATACGCCGGGGAGAGCGCTTTTCCCTTTTTCTTTGTAATTTTTCGTAAATTTTGACCTGAAAAACGAGGCACAAATCCGTCCTTTCTCCGAAATCAGATAAACCGGACTTGGAATCTTAATGGTACCGGCGAAGCGAAAGAAGGTTCCTGCCAAGAAGAAAGGCTCCCATGCATCTGCGATAGCACAAGGCAGCAGACAAACAGCGGAGCCCCAGGAAGGACAGCCGATATTGAGAACCTGGACGAAAAGCAAGACGTCCACTACAGGGAAGAAGAAAAATCCAACGATACGTCATGGACAACACCCGGCTGAAATCAATCCCCGGATACGGTGACATGCCAAACAGAGGGAAGAGTGGATATGGATCTGAAACGAAAATATAGAAAAACACTGCTGGCCTGTTATCTTGGGTTTATTACGCAGGCGATCTGCGCGAACTTTGCTCCGTTGCTGTATTTGACATTTCACAATATCTATATGATAAATTTCGACCAACTGGCGCTGGTATCTACCTGCTTTTTCTTCACACAGCTTGTGGTTGATTTCGTCTGCACGATGTTGGTAGACCGGATCGGATACAGAAAATGCATCATCGCCGCAGAAGCTGCCTCGGGAGTGGGGCTGGCTGGGCTCGCGGTACTGCCGGACCTTATGTCCTCGCCGTTTGCGGGAATACTGGTCTGCGTGATCGTGTATGGCACAGGCAGCGGCCTGATCGAGGTTCTCGGAAGCCCTATCGTAGAGGCATGTCCGTTTGAGAATAAAGCGGGGACCATGAGCCTGCTGCACTCCTTCTACTGCTGGGGATCCGTGGGGGTAATCCTCGGCTCTACCGTGTTTTTCACCGTTTTTGGCATAGAGAACTGGAGAATCCTTGCGGTATTGTGGGCAGCAATCCCCATTCTGAACATCTGCAATTTTGCCGTCTGCCCCATAGAAAAGCTTGTAGACAAGGGAGAGAGCATGACAATGGGAGAACTATTCAAAACGAAGACCTTTTGGCTCTTCCTCGTGCTGATGGTCTGCGCGGGTTCCTCAGAGCTTGCCATGGCGCAATGGGCCTCTGCGTTTGCGGAGTCGGCGCTGCATGTCTCTAAAACTTACGGCGATTTGGCGGGTCCCCTCTTCTTTGCCTTCCTCATGGGCATCAGCCGGACGCTGTACGCGAAGTTTGGGGAAAAGGTGGATCTGACGGGTGCCATGGCCAGCTCCGGCATACTCTGTCTTTTATGCTATCTGCTTGCCGGGCTCGCGAATATTCCCCCGCTGGGCCTTATCGGATGCGCCCTCTGCGGCTTTTTCGTCGGGATCTTTTGGCCGGGCTCTATCAGCATCTCCTCGAAAGTCCTTCCGCGGGGAGGGACCGCCTTATTCGCGCTGCTAGCCCTTGCCGGGGATCTCGGCGGCGCCTTGGGGCCATCGCTGGTTGGCAGCATCTCACAGAGGGCAGGCGAAAACCTGCAGGCGGGGATCCTCGCGGGAATCGGCTTCCCGGCAATTCTCGTGCTATGCGTCCTCGCTGTCAAGAAAAAATACAGAAAGACATAAGGAAAGAGGAGGAACAGCCAGGGAAAAACCTACTCGAACACGCTGGTTTCACCAAGACTGGTCATAGCTGCTGCCTAAAGGGCCAAAGGATATACGCTGATAATCCATACCATCTGATCCCGTTCGCCCCAGTCGCCGCATGGATCTGCTGTTTCAGACAGGCACCTGTTAAAGGCGGCAGCCCGACTATGCCGAATCTCCCTCGGAAGATGGCAGCTTTCCCCCTCTCTCCCCTGGCACTGCCTGGGATCTTGCTTAGTACAATATTTATAAGGATAATGTTCGTGTATGAAACAAATTTATCACCCAAAAAAATAGGACCATCAGGCTTTTATTGGGCCGATCCGCTCTTTTTCCTTGCAGGCAATCAGGAAAGAATGATCTGCAAATTTGGCACGTAAAAGGAGGCCCTTCTCCCCTGGAACGTACACTTACCTGCGCCTTACAAGCCTGAAAAGAACAGGAAAACCGCAAACCACTGATTCTACGGAACGTGCGGCAGTGCGGAAAGACTTAAGCAGTTGGCAGCCTCCAGCTATCGTGACTGCGCGTATTTCAATTTTGAGCAGACGCATTCTCTCTATCATTTTCGAACGTGACTATGATGTTGGGTGAACTATACTCGATAAAATGCGAATCAACACTATCAGATCATCTCGATTTACTCAAGTCCACGTTTTGATATATCGCGTAGATTTTGCAGCTCCGATTCTCTTGATTGAACCGCTTTTCACCATCGCCCCCAGCACCGCCTCAACAGTCGTGGGACTGATATCCGGGAGTATCCTGCAAATCTCCGCTTTGGAAAGTGGCCTCAAACTGTTCAGTACAGTGGCCTCCACGCGAGCCTTTTTCGTAATTCGCTTACCATGGACCACCGCAAACCGTTTGTCCAACTCGTTATAACACATATACAGCATGGAAAGGAAATTCTGAATGAACGGAAAATAGCTGTTCTCATTGGTATCCCACCCGGTAGAGGACTGCTGGAGTGCCTCATAATAATAGGCTTTGTAGTTGTTGATCTGTTCTTCAAAAGATACATATTTTCCGGCGTCGTAACCGTTTTTATAGAGAAGCAAAAGCGACAGCAGACGCGACATTCTTCCGTTTCCGTCCCGGAAGGGGTGAATACAGAGAAAATCCAAAATGACACAGGGAATCAGCAAAAGCTGATGGATATTCGCGTCATCCCGTGCAGCGAGATAGGCAAGCTCCAACTGTTCCATAGCCGCCGGCGTATCCTCGGCAGACGTAGGGCGGAAGCGCACACGACGGTTTCCCTCCGCATCTACCTCTAAAATTACATTATCATCCGTCTTATACTGACCGCCGTATTCATACCCGGCTACCGACATCATCATCTCATGCAGGCGCAAAATATCCCGCCGCGTAAAATCCATACAGGAAAACCCAAGGTGAATTTCATTCAGCGCGTCCCTGTATCCGGCAATCTCCGCCTCGTTGTGGTTCAGCGGTGCGCTGTTCTGATTGACTATGGCGGCAATTCGTTCATCACTGGTAACGATCCCTTCAATGGCGTTAGAGCTTTTGATGGACTGCACCTTTGCAACTGCTTCCAACCCTGTAAACACCTGCGCGTATTGTTCTTTGCGGACTCCCGCCATGGTTTTCAAAGACGCAATATTGGCAGTCAGATTGATAAGCCTTGCCGGAAGCATGCCGTTATTCAGAAAAGAGTAATCAAACTTTCTCATCCCTTTCCCTCCCTTTCTGCATATTATTATAGCGTTTTATGTGCAGAAATTCAAGCAGGCGACTTCGTTTTCTGCATATTTTTCGTTGGTATTATATGCAGAAACGCGATCTGTATGTATATGCAGTAAAAGCAAAAACGGCACAGTTTCCCGCGCGGCGTATATCAGTGCGTCCGAATGCGCACAAAAAAGCCCCTGTGAAGTTGGTCGTCAGTAACCAGCAACACAAACACACGGACTTTGGTTAAAAAAGAAACCTGCGGGTGCTTTTTAACACTCACAGGTTCCTTATCATTACGAACAATCTTTCGCTCACAGAACGTTTATTTCATCTGAACGTTTACTTCTGATTCTTTCTGCGCCGGTAGAGTTCGTAGCCTGCACCGGCTAACCCTAAAATTGACGCGGCACACAGGATTATCCATAACAGTGGATGATTCTCATCGCCTGTTTGTGGTGAAGCAATTCATGCTACTTTTCAATTTCGTAATTCGAATTGGCAACATCGCCATTCAAGTACGTATAGAAAAGGTGAACCGCCAC
>CAZGAM010000066.1:0-10941 GCA_964523685.1 uncultured Oscillospiraceae bacterium
GATAAACCCAGCAGCAAAAATCAAAAATATATAAGAGCCGAAGAAATTTAGGGCAAAGGACATTCGTCAGAGAAGTAACCCCGCAAAATTCCACAGTAGGTTTATCACCGCGTATATTATCGTATTAAGGTGAAATAAGAGAAAAGTAGCTCTAACCTGTCAACAAGCCCATCCCCTAAGGGGAATGGGTCCCTGTAAAAAGCCCCAGTTGACTACCCTTCAGTGGTAACTACGTTAGGCAAAAATGTATAGAATGATTAGCGTGCCAAAAGCCGATTTTGAAAGAGACTCCACAATCACATTGACAGGAGCATTGGGCCGAGAAGCTGCATCATCACTGTAAAGCGGAGAAAAAACACTCTCATCCATGGCAGGAAATATGTCTTCAGCAAAGATCTTTGCCCAAGAACCATTAAGCAGCTTTTCTTTCCTCTTGCCCGGTATGAACCCACGATGGAACAGAGACATCTGCTCCGGCGCATTATGCAGGAGAAATGCCATGGTTGAGTCCTCTTTCGGAAGCCTTCATCACAGCTCATAGTATAACACATACAGGGGCAAAATGGAAGATTTTTCCCATCTTTACTGCACTACGGTTCGGTTACTTTTCCCCTGTTTCTTTTGGCAGGCAAATCATTTCACATGAAACAGATGAATGGAACTGAATCACAGCGCGGGCGTATGCACAGAAAGGAGCATTATGGAAAACAGAACCGGCAGTACTTTTTCCCTGAGTCGGGCCCTGGTTCAACGACCTATATTACTACCGTCCCTTTCAGTGAAAGCAACACAGAGAGCTAGGAAGAGCAAATTTTACGGATGATCCGCAATGAATCTGGCACAAACGGGCAAAAGTGTGGTACAATAGAGGTACCACTCATGAGCCGTCAGCCTGAAAGGAGCGCCTGATATGGCACCCAGACAGACGGAAGAAAAGATTACGGCCTTCTACGAGCGACTTTCCCGCGACGAGAGATTGCAGGCGACAGCAACTCCCTTGTCCATCAAAAGCGTATGATGGAGGACTACGCCGCCCAGCAAGACTTCACCAACTGTGTCCACTATACGGACGATGGCTTCTCCGGCGGCACCTTTGAGCGTCCAGGCAGGAAACGGATGCTGGCGGACATCGAAGCCGGGAAGTGGGCGTGGTGTTGGCCAAGGATATGTCCCGCAGGCGTGTACGGGAAATTATATCAGCACGATCTCGCTGTGCACTCTGGTACTGGGCACCATACGGGAGGCCAGCAAATACGCCGTCTCAAAGGAAGCGGAGTTTAAGCAGAAGGTCCTGGAGGCATCCCCTTTGCGTCAGGCAGAAGCGGCCAAGGAGATGAAGCGGAAGCTGAATCGGGCAGAACGGCAGGTCAAGGAACTGGACATGTTTTTGAAGAAGGTGTACGAATCCTACGCACCCGGGAAAATGCCTGAAAAGCGGTATAAACGGCTTTCCTCCGAGTATGAGCAGGAACAGGCCGAATTGGAGCCACCATCGAAGAAGGGCAGGCGGCGATCACGGCCTTTAACGAGGATGCGGACCAGGCCGACCAGTTTCCCGCTCTGGCGAAAAAGTACACGGATTTCTCAGTGCTGACTCCACAGATGATCTATGAGTTTGTGGATAAGATCCTTGTCCATGCCCCGGATAAATCCAGCGGAGAACGGGTGCAGGAAGTGGAGATCTATCTGAAATTCATCGGCAAATTCCACGTTCCCCAGCCCGAACCCACGGTGGAGGAACTGGAGAAGCCCCGAAAAGGACAGGCAGCGCAGAGCCTACAACCGGGAGAAGTCCCGTCGTTATGCCCGGAAGAAAAAACAGGAACAGGAGGCTGCGGTAGCAGAGCGACCATATGACGAACCGGGAATTGCTGAACAGAATTGATAAAAACGCCGCTTATATACGGGAACGCCCCCCGCTTTCCGAGGCAGAGGTCAAGCAACTGGATGCCTATTATAAGATAGAAACGACATACAGTTCCAACGCATTGGAGGGCAACTCTTTGACTCTGTCCGAAACGAAGGTGCTCCTGGAGGACGGCATAACTGTGGGGGGAAAACCGCTGCGCGACTGCTATGAAGCTACCGGCCACGGGAAAGCATACGATCATATGATCGAGCTTGCCCGAAGCGAGGATTTCCATCTCACGGAGGACGCCATCAAACAGCTGCATTTTCTGTTTTACAGCGGCATTGACCCCGTGGAAGCCGGACAGTACCGCAAGGGGCAAGTGTTCATCTCCGGCACGGAATATGTGCCGCCCGCAGCGGATGAGGTGCCCGGTCAGATGGCCGCCTTTATGGCGGAGCTGGATCAGAAGCGGAACACTCTTCATCCCGTGGAGTATGCCGCCTATGCCCACCGCCGTCTTGTGGACATTCATCCATTCCAGGACGGCAACGGACGCACGGCGCGGCTGCTGATGAATCTGCTGCTGATCCGGCAGGGCTATTGCGTGGTGTCCATCCCGCCCATCCTCCGGCATGATTATATCGCCGCTTTGCTCCTTGCCCAAGGGAACGAGAACCCATCTGACGTGGCGTTTATCCGCCTAATCGCTGAATGTGAACTGGAGACGCAAAAGGACTATTGCCGGATGCTCAAAATCCAGTTGCCCGGCAAAGAGATGACTGCCTCGCAGATAAAGCCGTCCATGCTTACTCAACTGAAAAATACTCATGAAACAAAGCTCTCCCAAAAAGCAAAATAGGGAACGGCGACCTGCCCAAAACAGCAGCGGCTCGTGAGAGATTACGGGCCGCTTTTTGCAACCTGTTTTTTACCGGGGCTTCGTGCTTCTTCGTGGAAGCGAAAGGAATATGGGACCCATCCAAGGGATCAATTTCATGTCAAAATGAGCAGCAAAACCCATCAACTGAGATTCTGTGCGAGAAAGGAACTCATTCTTAAATAACCTTTCTCTTATTTTCTCTTTACAATGATGCATTCAACACTTGCAAAATCTATTATTGTTCTATAGACTAGTAAGAAAAATACTAAAAGGCATACGAAAGGATTCAATACAATGAGAGCAACAGCATGGAACTACATCATCAGGCCACGCAAGAATATCCCTGGTTAATTTGCGGCAGTTCCTACCCGCATTTGCTCTCCCCTATAGCTCCGAGGTCGGCCCTCCTATACCACCGCGGCTACCCTATTTCCTACTATGGGTTTTAGCTGTTTTGACGGTACTTCCCGTCGTTCCCCGTCACTTTCCGAGAGAACAGGGAACAGTCCCTGGCAATATTCCAGCCAACACCTCCCGGGGACGTAGATACCTTTCCCCGGATGGAGTCCTCTCTGGCCGGTGGTGCCTCCGCTCTCCCGCTTCTATCAACGTTTCATGCGCCGAGTACGGCTACTTTCCTTTTTCCCTGATTCATGCTATGATTGTACCGCACCTATCTCATTATGCAAGGAGGAAATCATGACCATCGAAAAAGTTCGTGCTTTTTTAGAAGAAAATGGTTATCTGGACCGGCTCCATGAGTTTGAGCAATCCACGGCAACGGTAGACCTTGCTGCCCAGGCTCTGGGCGTGGATCCGGATCAGATCGCGAAGACCCTGTCTTTTTACCACGAAAAGGGTGCCATTCTGGTTGTCGCAGCCGGAAAAAGAAGAATTGACAATCGGAAATTTAAAGACCAGTTCGGCTGCAAAGCCAAAATGCTCTCCCCGGAGGATACAGAAAAACTTACAGGAAACGCGGCTGGAGGCGTCTGCCCGTTTCTGGTGCCTCCTGAAGCGGAAGTCTGGCTGGATGTCAGCCTTCAGGATCATACCACCGTATATCCCTCCGCAGGCAGTTCTCACAGTGGTGTTGCTCTGCACATACCGGAGCTTGAAAAACTCTGCTGCCCGGCTGGCTGGTGCGATGTCTGTAAGCCTCTGGAGAAAGATTGAACATGAAAATCTACTGGGATTTTTTCGTAACCTTTTTTCGTATAGGGGCAATCACCTTTGGCGGCGGCTATGCTATGCTGCCTATTCTCCAGCGGGAAGTCGTGGAAAATCGCGGCTGGTGTACCAACGAAGAACTCACGGATTACTACGCCATTGGCCAGTGTACCCCCGGCGTTATTGCTGTCAATACGGCAACATTCATTGGGTTTCAAAAGAAAGGCGTTCCCGGCGCATTGGTCGCCACCTTTTCCCTGGTGCTGCCCAGCTTTATCACGATAGGACTCATTGCAGCGCTTCTCCAAAACTTCGCTGATTTTCCTCTGGTACAAAACGCATTTGCAGGCATTCGCGTTGCGGTTACTGTTCTCATTTTCAAGGCGGTGCTGAAACTGCTCAAGTCCTCCGTCGTAGACAAGTTCACCGCTTTTCTGTTTGCCGCCACCGCGCTGCTCAGCTTTTTTTGGGATGTATCCCCCGTGTTGTTTGTACTCATAGCCGGCATTATGGGGATTTTGCTCCAGATGAAAAAAGGAGGCAGCGGAAAATGATCTACCTGCAGCTGTTCTGGGAATTTTTCAAGACAGGTCTTTTCGCAGTAGGAGGCGGACTGGCAACGCTTCCTTTCCTCTATGAAATGGGAGAACGAACCGGCTGGTTTACCGCCACCCAAGTTGCCGACATGCTGGCAGTCAGTGAGTCAACTCCCGGTCCCATAGGGATCAATATGGCTGTTTATACAGGGTATACCAGCGCGGGCGCTGCCGGCAGTGTTGTCGCTCTGTTGGGCATCATAACCCCCAGTATCCTCGTAATTATCCTTATTGCAGCCGCCTTACGTGCGTTCCGGGATAATAAATATGTAAACAGCGCCTTTTACGGCATACGTCCAGCCTCCACCGGCTTGATTGCAGCCGCAGGGCTGACCGTGGCAGCAGGCGTGCTGTTGAAGACGGATGCCTGGGAAGGCATATCCCGTTTTTGGACAATCTTTGACGTAAGAGCAATTCTTCTGGCAGCCATACTATTCCTTGTCAGCCGAAAATTTCAAAAACTGCATCCCGCCTTTCTCATTCTCATAGGGGCCGTAGCCGGTGCAGTTTTTCATTTTGCCGGAGTATAGTCATTGGCACTGGCTTGTACAGTCCCCTCAAACTCAAAGGGTGGACAATTCCTGCCGGCTAGTGTAATCTGACCAAAGCGGGATACATGCGTGTATGCCAATCCACGCGGATATAGACCATTACAAAATGATTTTCAAAAGAACTTACCAGAACAGGAGATTTTATGAAACGAATTCTTGTAACAGGAGGCGCCGGTTTCATTGGTGCAAACTTTGTCTACTATATGCTGGAGAAGCATCCGGCATACCGCCTTATCTGTGTTGACAGCCTGACCTATGCGGGAAATTTAGCAACGTTAAAAAAGGCTTTGGCCAATCCAAATTTTATCTTCTATCATCAGGATATTCGTGACAGGGAAGGCATCAATCAAATATTTGAGCAAGAAAAGCCGGACGTGGTCGTGAATTTCGCTGCGGAAACGCATGTGGACCGATCCATTGAAGGGCCGGAATTGTTTCTGCAGACAAACATTCTCGGCACACAGGTGCTGATGGATGCCTGTAGAAATCATGGCGGTATACGCTTCCACCAGGTATCTACGGATGAAGTTTACGGTGATCTTCCCCTTGACCGCCCGGATCTTCTGTTTTCAGAGAAAAGTCCTCTTCGGCCCTCTTCCCCCTATAGCGCCTCCAAAGCCAGTGCGGATCTTCTTGTATCTGCCTATGCAAGAACGTATGACCTGCCAATCACCATCAGCCGCTGCTCCAACAACTATGGCCCCTGGCAGTTCCCGGAAAAACTGATTCCGCTTATGATCATCCACGCCCTGGCAGAGGAACCTCTTCCTGTGTACGGTCAGGGACTGAACGTGCGGGACTGGCTGTATGTAGAAGATCACTGCAAGGCTATTGACCTCATCTTAACGAAGGGAACCATTGGCGAAACGTATAATATTGGCGGCCACAATGAGATGCACAACCTCGATATTGTCAAGCTTATATGCCATTCTCTGCAGAAAAGCGAGAGCCTTATCCACTTCGTTACCGACCGGAAAGGTCACGATTTGCGCTACGCAATCGACCCGGAAAAAATCCATTCCGAATTAGGGTGGCTGCCGGAGACACCTTTCTCAGAAGGCATAGAAAAAACCATACGCTGGTATCTGGACAACCGCCCCTGGTGGGAAGAAATCGTATCTGGAGAGTACCGGGAATACTATCAGCGGATGTATGCGAACCGCTAGGTCCGAAAGGTTCCAATCCCTCTGGCTGGGCAATTGGGTTGAGGAGAAGTTTCCCGGCGTGCCGGGCTGTCGCGGCCGTCCCTGAGGCGCTTTCTTTCACTCTCCGCAGCAGATTTGGGCTCCCTGTCCTGTTTTTGTTCGGTTTGAGAGTTGGTTCAGGCTTTGAAAGGCCAAGGGGCTTTCCTCCTATCGGCAGCCCAATCCAAAGAGGGGCCCCCTGCCAATGGCTCCAAACAAGAAGCGGCATCGTCATCCATGGGTTATGGGTACGGTGCCGCTGCATTTTCAATCCCAAAAGTCGCAGGTTACTCGCCAACAACCGGGATCTTACCATATAACTGCCCTTTCAGGCAGCATTCCAGGTTTCTGTAAAGAGAGGGCATCTTGCCTGCGTAATGCTGCTGACCAGCGAATACCTGCGGGCCCTCTGCATGCCTCTGGGGTTTCCATTGCGTCGAACCACATAAGCTGGCGCTCAAGTTTTCACCCGGGAAAGCAATTTCTTCTTTCTCTTTTCAATTGTCGAACTATCATCGCATATCAAAGGAGAAAGCAGGGGAAGCAGCAGCGCAGCCCCCGCTCGAGCTCCTGGCGGGCCAGGGGCAAACTTCTTATCCCCGATGTTCCCATGCGTCAAATCCTTCTCAGCCTGACCGGGGGAATAGAGAAGCCTCTCTACGGCTTTGCCGCGCTGTCTGGCGCGTACTTCTCCGGCACCACTTCCATGCCTTCCAGGTACCGGCGCAGCATATCAAAAGCGTGGTGCGCTGAAAGCTGACGTACCCTGGATCTGCCTGTACCAAGATGGAGGGCTCTGACCCATGTTTGTGTTTCATCCGCCAGGCCTACAAACACGGTACCTACCGGATTCACGCCATCTCCCTCCGGACCGGCAAGTCCGGTGGCGGAAAGGCCAATATCCGAACGGGCAGCCAGCCGAACTCCTTTGGCCATCGCCTCCGCCGTGGCAGGGGAAACAGCGCCATGCCGGGCAATCAGGGCGGGATCAATACGCAGCATGGCCGCCTTTACCTCATCACAATAGGTCACAGCGCCTCCTTTATATACGGCAGAGGCGCCGGACAGGGCAGTAAATCGCTCCCCAATCAGGCCGCCGGTAAGGCTTTCCGCCGCAGAAAATGTGCGTTTCTTTTCCAGCAGAAGCCGCAGGCAGACCGATTCCAGACTGGGTTCATCCACAGCATATACATGCTCGCCCAGGATAGTACGGACCTTCTCCACCACCGGCATACACATCGCTTCCGCCTCTTCTTCGCTGGGGGCTTTGGCTGTCACCCGGAGCATCACCTCTCCGAATTTCGCGTAAGTAGCCAGGGTAGGATTGGTCATCTGCTCCATCTCTTCCCGGAACAGGCTCTCTATGGCGCTCTCCCCCATGCCGAAGACCATGATCTGTTTGGAAAAGATTACCTCCTCCGACAGACTCCGCAGGTAGGGTACCGCACAGTGCTCAAACATAGGCAGACACTCCCGGGGCGGACCAGGGAGCATAATGACATGCACCCCATCCTTCTCAAACGCACAACCGGGCGCTGTCCCCCACTCGTTATGAAATACCGTACATCCCTCCGGCAGATACGCCTGCTGCAGGTTGTTGTCTGTAAATTGATTGCTGGCATTTTTGGCAAACCAGTCCCGCAGAAAAGCTGCCTCCTCCGGGTGCAGTTCCATCTTCTTCCCGAAGCATTCCGCCAGCACATTTTTCGTTAAGTCATCGTACGTTGGCCCCAGGCCACCGGTGGTAAGGATCAGGTCCGCTCTGCCTCTGGCTATCCTGACCGCCTCCGCCAGGCGGGCTGGATTATCCCCCACAACCGTGTGCCAGAATACATTGATTCCCAGTCCCGCCAGCTGCCGGGACAGCTCCGCAGCATCGGTATTTATGGTATTTCCCAACAGCAGTTCTGTTCCCACAGACAGTATTTCGCAGTTCATAACAGCCCTTCCTTAAAACGCAAAGTTGCCGTCCACAAATACAGGGATCTCCGCCCCGTCATGGGTTCTCCCCTCAATAGACAGGTCCTCGGTCCCTACCATAAAGTCCACGTGGTTTATGGATTGGTTCAGCCCCGCCGCTTTCAGATCTTCCGGATCCATATCCGTCCCGCCCTGCACACAGCTGGGGTAGGAAGAGCCGAAAGCCAAATGGCAGGAGGCATTTTCATCAAACAGCGTCTCGTAAAACAAGATGCCGCTGTTTCGTATGGGTGAGTCGTATGGAACCAGAGAAACCTCGCCCAGATAAGACGAACCTTCATCCAGGGCTATGGACTGGCGAAGAATCTCTTCTCCCTGGGAGGCGTGCACATCGACAATTTTTCCTCTGGAGAAGTCCATGCGGATATCCGTCACCAGGTTCCCATTCAACGCCAGCGGCAGCGCCGCATAGACCCTTCCCTCGACCCCATCCCGGCGGGGTGCTGTAAAAATCTCCTCCGTAGGGATATTGGCCACAAAGGAAATCCCCTCGCCACTCTTTTCCGCACCGCCCTGCCAGATATGATTTTCCGGCAAGGTAATGGTAAGGTCCGTGCCCAAAGCGTTCCGATAGCGCAGGCTTTGGAACTGATACCGGTTAAGCTGCTGACAGCGGCGCCCGGTCGTATTGATATGCTCTTGCCAGCGCGCCCCTGCCAGCCCGTCGCCGGTAATCCGACAGACGGAGAAGATCGCATCCCACAGCCGATCCACAGCCTGCTCCGCCGGTAGGCCGGGATATACTTTCCTCGCCCAGGCAGCGGTGGGATGGGCCGCTACCGTCCACTGAAACTGGCTGGCTGTCATGGCGTCAAAATAGCTTCTGGTATTCTCTCGGCTGACTTTCTGCCAGGTATGGATCCGAACCGGATCCACCCCTTTCAGGTTTTCCGGATCTTCTCCAATCAGCGACAGGGATACGGCTTTCTTCTCCAGCAGCCACTCCGACTCCGCCTTTTTATGGGCAGGAAATTCCCCAAACACCGCCGGATCGGCTTTCAGGTATTTCTCCCGGCTCAAAAAATCATCCGTCCAGAAATTGATCACCTCTCTGGCGCCGCAGTCGTAGCAGGCCCGGGCACAAAGACGGGCCAGCGGGGCACCATCTACCGGAGCGGTAAGCCGCACCGTCTGCCCCGGCTGCACATGCAGTCCCACCTCCGCCAGAAGTTGGGCGTACTCCCTCAGTTTTTCCTCAAACATCTCCCTCAGGCTCCTGTCTTTTTTCGTATCCAACCTTGACAACTTCAATTCCGTCCACCGCCTCCGCCGTCAGCTGCTCCGCCTCCAGGCGCTCCTCTGCCTCCAGGACCCGAACCATTTTGGGATGCGTGCAGGGGTGTCTGGGAGTAAAAACCGTGCAGCAGTCCTCATAGGGAAGAATAGAAGTATCAAAAGTGCCTATTTGCCGGGCTCTTGCGATCACTTCCTCCTTGTCCATCCCCACCAGGGGCCGAAGGACCGGTACTGTGACACACGACTCGGTCACCGCCATAGCCTCCATGGTCTGGCTGGCCACCTGGCCCAGGCTCTCCCCGGTAATAATGGCACCGCAGTCATTTTTTTCTGCAATCACAGAGGCGATGCGCATCATCATCCGCCGCATGATCAGGGTAAAATAATCTTCCGGACACTTGGCGCGGATCTCCTCCTGAATATGAGTAAAAGGGACAATCTGCACCGCCATACGGCCGCACCAGGGTACCAGAATTTTGGCTAGATCCAGTACTTTTTCCTTTGCCAGCAGGGAAGTGTAGGGAAAGGAAAAAAAATGAACCGGCAAGATACGCATGCCCCGTTTGGCCATCATCCAGGTGGACACCGGACTGTCGATGCCCCCGGAGAGCAAACTGACGGCCGGACCCGCGGTGCCCACCGGCAGCCCGCCCGCACCGGGAACGGGCGTGCCGTGAATATAGGCGGCACGATCCCGCACTTCCAGATGAACCACCAGCTCCGGTGTGTGCATATCGGCTTGCAGATGGGGAAAGGCTTTATGGAGTTCTCCCCCCACATACTGACTGAGCTGCACGCTGGTCAGTGGAAATGTCTTATCCCCCCGGCGGGACTCCACCTTAAAACTTTTTGCCTCCAGAAGCCGGTCTTTCAGATATTCTCCCGCCCGGCGGGCAATGACCTCCGGATCCTTTTCACAGGTCGCTGCCCTGGTCAGGGTCATTACGCCGAATACCTTCTGCAGCGCTTGAAAAGCGCCGTCCACATCACACTGCCCGTCCTGGGGTTCCACCGTAATCACAGACTGGTGCGCCTGCACCTGGAACGAACCGTACCGCCGAATGCGCCGGCGCATATTGGCCAGCAATTTATGCTCAAAAGAGTGCTTATTGTTCCCTTTCAGGACTACCTCGCCCTCTTTCAGCAGAATCATATCCGTCATGGAATACTTTCCTACCTCAATGATTATACTATTTTCCATACAGGACAACCGAGAACCATCCTGGTTTCGGGATATCCAGATCGATTCCCCCCTGGCCATGGGATTTCCTTGAGGCTTTCCCGGCGGCAGCCTTCTTTTCCTGCCCCTGGCCTGCTGACAGCCCCTTTATGTTTTCTCCTTTGCCCGGACCGGCGCATCCTTTTTCGCGCTTTTGACCCCGCGGCGTTCGTAGAGAGGGGAACTCTGTTCCTTTCTTTCCAAAACGCGATAAACGCGAAAAATCCCGGTTCCATCCCGGAGAAGCCGAATGTTTCGAAAAACGCCCGCCTG
>CAZGAM010000067.1:0-559 GCA_964523685.1 uncultured Oscillospiraceae bacterium
TTCTCCCTCTGCCACGGAGACAGGATCCAGGGAACCGGCATCTGAGCCGTTACCGTCAAAGGTGACGGTGTACGTGACAGGTTGTGCTGGAATAGCGACCTCAGAGTTCACCTCAGGGATTGACTCTGCCTCGTACCCGGTTGGAATTGCTATCGATTCTACAAGTAGATTCCCATCGCCTTTTGTTACCTTTGTGATTGGAAGAGAACTGTCTGATCCCACATTCACGACAAGAGGAGAGTCGGCACTGGCAACTGCAGGCAGCTGCGCGCTGTTTTCAGCATCTGTGGTTAAAAAGAGCGTTAAACCGGACCCGATGACGGCTTCTGCGGCTTCTGCTGTGCCTGCCGCGATGGCAGTTCCCCCGGCACCAGCGACCAGCGAGCTGAGTGTGCCCGCGTCAGTCTCCTGGTTGACTCCGAAGAGGGTAAACTGGGATCCGTTCGCCTCCAGTGTAAGGGATGTTCCCCAATACAGGATCTGTGTTGTACTCTCCGCCGTCGGCGGCATCGACCCTGCATCCAGAGGCTGGGAAGCAGAAAATACAACATCCAGGGAA